>CAZPXC010000122.1:0-1536 GCA_964590935.1 uncultured Methanosarcinales archaeon | reverse complement strand
ACAGGCCAGAGCGTGAAGGCCATTGCCAGGATCAGGCACGGAACTCTGAAAAAAGAGATGCATGCGTCTGTCAATGGAAAGAGAGTCATAGTCAGGTCGATAATCAGGGACTATAAAAGGATAGAAGAAGCAGGACCTGGCAGTTCGGTCGGTATTGAGTTAAAAGGCAGTTCTGATGCAATGGATTCTGCATCAGAAAAGACGTTGATATTCAGCTCTTTCTGGCTTAAGGATATTTTTTCCCCTGTTGTGGATAAGATCAAAAAAATGTTCAGACGACCTTGAAATATATTCTCCTGTTGTTCTTTCCCTTGTTCTCTGCCTTGACGAATTCGATCCTGCCGATCTCGCCGATGTTCTTCAGGTGAGTGCCCCCGCATGCCTGCTTGTCAAAGCCCTTTATGTTGATGACCCTGAGCTCCGGGAGGTTGGGCATGAGGTGCTTGCTGGGCTTGCTGAAATTATCATCATTCTGCGCATCATCATATGAGATCGTCCCTATCTCAACAGGGAGTTTCTTGGCTATTATCTCGTTTGCCTCCTCTATCCATCCAGGTATCTTTTCCCTGTCAAAATCATCCAGAGTGAAATCTATCCTTGACCTGTCAAGGCCAAGCTGGTTGCCGGATGTAAAGGCTCCTGCCTCGTTGTGTATCTCCCTGGCCAGGACATGCGCTGCTGTATGGTACTTCATGAGGGCATACCTGCGCTCCCAGTCTATTATCCCCTTAACTGTATCCCCTGTCTTTAGGCCTGGCTTGGACACCTCGTGGCTTATCTCGCCTGAGAACTTGCCGACAAACACCACCGGAAACTCCTCGCCGTCCCTGACAAGCCTGCCTGTGTCATACGGCTGGCCGCCCATATTCGGGTAGAACGCTGTCTGGTCCAGGACCACGAACTTATCATCCTTTACTGACTTGACCTTTGCTGTAAACTCCTTCAGATAGCAGTCATCAAGGTACAAGGCCTGTTTCATTAAAACCACCCCAAGAAGGAAGAATGAAGAATCATTTATAAATTTGAGTTTTTTATGCGGTTATTGGGTTATTTGCCGGAAGCCTTTTTATCCTCTTTCTTGAGAATCATCTTCTTAAGGCCTTTTGCCTCTGTCAGGAACTCTTTCTCCTCTTCCAGCATATCCCTGTCAGTGCTGAGCTTCTTTTTCTCCTCTTCTTTCGCTTTTTTGAGCGCAAACCACTTTTTTATCCTGAAAAAGATTCCCATGTAGGTTACTATCATCTGGAACATATATAAATCTTTTTGTTTTTGGATTTATGCCCTAAAGCCCTGCGGAATTCCGAAAGATTTAAATTAAAAAGCGTACCACTATAAAGTGGTGTTGACAATTCCGAAGAAAACCATCTTGTTTTGGCTCGGGCTGCAGATAGTGTTTCTCATAGTGTTTGTCATCGCATTTATCAGCCTGAACATCAAGCAGGGCGTGCTAGGCATAATGCCATACCAGGCAGAGGATTACTCAATAATGTTCCTGTGCGTCATCGCGATGCTCAAGTGTTTGTATGAGATTTTCTA
>CAZPXC010000121.1:0-1665 GCA_964590935.1 uncultured Methanosarcinales archaeon | reverse complement strand
CAGGATTACACCGACGGCCACAACGTACACGATCAGATGCTTTGGGTTGATTCTCTTTACTAGATCTACCAGCTCTTTCTGGCCAGAGTGCGCAGAGAAATCAAACCTCTTTATGACTCCCTTTACCCTGACACGGAGCCCGTCGATATACGCCTTATGCTCCTCGATAAGCAGCCTTCCGTTGCTCCCCTCTGCCTGGTATCCTGTCAGGAGCACCGCTGACCTGTCGTCATGGTATAGATGGCTTAGGTAATCTATCACCGGCCCACCGTCAAGCATCCCGGATGTCGTCACAAAAATGCCTTTTTCCCTCATTATCTCTTTTCGTTCTCTCCAGTTCTTGACGAACCTTACCTTTTTCAGGGCCTTTTTCAGGATAGCGGCATCTTTGATATACTCTGGCTTTTTTAGGTACAGGTTGGTCACTTTCTTTGCCATACCGTCAAGGTATATAGGGGCATCGAATTCCCTCTTGTCCAGCAGCATGAGAATCTCCTGGGCCCTCCCAACTGCAAATGCAGGGATCAGCACAGAGCCGTTATGCTCGATGGTCTCATGGATCATGTCAAGGAAATTCTTCTCTGCAGCTGCTCTTCTCGGATGGTTCCTGTCGCCGTATGTTGATTCGCAGATCATAATGTCAATGTTTCCCGGAGTGTAGTCTAGCCCGTCAAGCAGCAGGGTGCCTGTTGAGTTGATGTCACCAGTATATAGGATTCTCAGACCCTTGTGCTCGAGGAGGACAGATGCGCTCCCTGGGATATGGCCTGCATCAAGGTAAGAAAATCCTGAGTCATTTATCCTATAGTGCCTGTTGTATTTTACGTTCTTCATAAGACCCAGCACATTGTATATGTTGGCCTTTTTGTAGCCGGGTGTCTGGCTCTCGAGCAGCTCTATATGGAATGAATCCTTCATCAGGATCTTGCTCGTCTCCTTTGTCATGGAATTGCAGAATATCGGGCAGTTTAAGCCGCGATGGTTGAAAAGAGGAAGGGCGCCGCAATGGTCAAGATGGGCATGGCTCAGGAATACTGCCCTTATCCTGCCAAGGTCATAGAAAAAAGGGTATTCTGAGCCCTCCTCGCTTATCTTGAGGCCTGCATCAAACAGGAAGGTATCGTCTACAGCGATACAGCTCCTTCCGACCTCCATCGCCCCGCCATAAAAGCTGAATCTCATTCTCTGCAAAACATCTGTCCGGATGCACTGTCTTATTTTTTGTAATAAAATGTATACTGTTTGTTAATAAAGGTTACAGGTATATAAATGTTTCGAAAAATATTATATAGAAGCATGACGCAGCCAACACAAAAAATATAAATAGGCCTCAAGAAACAAGAACACATCAATATGAAAAAAGGGCAGTCTTCACTGGAATACCTGATAATCACAGGATTTATGATAGCGGCGCTCCTCACTGTTTCATATTATTACTTCTGGCACACTGAAACTGTTTCAGATGACGTCATGCAGGCACAGTCTGAGAAGATAGGCAACCTTCTCATCGACACGGCAAAGGATGTCTACTATTCACCTGACTATGCAAAGCGGACCCTTGACCTTACGATGCCCGACTATGTGACAGGGATATATATCAACAACAGGTCGATGCTGTTTTTCCAGCTTGAGTCAAAGCCGGGTGTTAAAAATGAAGCACTCTAT
>CAZPXC010000120.1:0-1747 GCA_964590935.1 uncultured Methanosarcinales archaeon | reverse complement strand
TCTCCGACCATAATAATTCCGCCTGTTTTAAAACGGCGGAATTATTATATTCCATTGGCGCTGGGCCCGCAGGCACCCTCAGTGCCGTGTTTAAGCCGAACCAGCTGCCTGTGGATGGAAAAATTTCTCCATCACCAGCAGGAAAAAGTCAACATTAAGATACCTAAGAAATTTACTTAACAAAACCAAAAACTTTATAAAGGCCCAAGAAAATCCAATCATTAATAAGAGTAATATTGGATTGAATAAGGCAGAAACAGAGAGTTATTGGAAAGATATGCTCATTCTGTTTCAAAATTTTCAACCTTAATCGATATATTTGATCAGAGATGTTTGATCATGGAGGAAAAAATGAATTTTGAGAAGCTAAATATTAGTTCAGAGATAGTCAGGGCTCTTGCTGATGATGACATAACAGAGCCCACTGCCATCCAGGAGAAGGCAATCCCTCTCATAAGGGGCGGGAAGGATGTTATCGGGAAATCAGAGACTGGCTCAGGAAAGACAGTCGCGTTCGGTGTTCCTATCCTTGATATGATGGAGCATGGGAAGGGGATATATGCCCTGATTCTTGCTCCCACACGTGAGCTCGTGGTACAGATCTCAAGGGAGCTTGGCAAGTTTGCTAAATACATCAAATGCAATATAGTGACGGTATACGGCGGTGTTGCAATTGATCCACAGGTAAAGAAGATCACCACTGCAGACATAGTTGTCGGCACACCAGGGCGCTTACTAGATCACCTGGAGAGGGGGACCCTTGACCTTTCGCGTATAAAATGCTTTGTCCTTGATGAGGCTGACAAGATGGTCGAGATGGGATTTGTCGAGGATATCGAGAGGATCCTTCATTACACCCCAAAAAAGAAGCAGATGCTTTTGTTCGGTGCAACAGTATCGGACGATATTGACAGGATAAAAGACCAGTATATGCATGACCCTGTCACAGCAAAGGCACAGAGCTTTGTACCTGAGGATTACCTGAAGCAGTATTACTGTGATGTAAAGCCAAATGAGAAGTTCTCGCTGATGGTCCATCTCCTGAAAAAGGAGCATATCCACAGGGCGATGATCTTCTGCTCGACCCGCCTGACAGTCGAGATACTTACAAAGAACCTGCGCTCGCAGGGCATAAAGGCCGAGATGATACACGGCAAGCTCAGCCAGAACAGGCGCCAGCGAATAATGGACAACTTCAACCAGGGCAGGCCAAATGTGCTTGTTGCATCTGCGGTCGCGGCAAGAGGCCTTGATATAAGGGATGTAAGCCATATATTCAACTATGACCTGTCGCAGGATCCGCAGGAGTACATACACAGGATAGGCAGGACAGCAAGGGCCGGTGAGACCGGAAAGGCGATAACGCTCCTGAGCCCGAGGGACCATGACGCCTTCACCAATATCCTCAGCAGCCATGACATAAAGGTCAGAAAGCTCGCGATGGAGCATTTCCCCAGGATAAGGTTCAATGCAAAGGGACCAATAGACAGGCATAATGACAGACGCTACGGCATGGGTGACAGGCGAAGACGGGAAAGGCACTTTGGCAGCTCCCGCAGTGAGCACCATGAGGGCAAAAACACAGATAATGCTTCTGTTTCCAGTTTTGGCAGGGTAAGATGGTAGCTGCTTAGAAAAACATTTAAATAACTTCAATTTTTCGCGTGAACAATGGAAATCAAAATACAGGAACAGTCAAAAAACAGGCTTGTGTTCCAGATAGTCGGGGAAAGCCACACATTATGCA
>CAZPXC010000119.1:0-1864 GCA_964590935.1 uncultured Methanosarcinales archaeon | reverse complement strand
ACTGACATAGTCAGTTTTCGAATGACAAATTCCTGCTTGAGCAGCCCTTCGGGCTTGTTTGTCGCACTTGAAAGAAAATGTGCAACAACAGAAAAAATCCAGCCAGCCATGGATGGATTTTTTCTGGATAACACCAAATCAGAAATTTTACCAATCCTTAATATAAATACTTATAAATAGGCGATGATTTCTGAAACCGATGGAAACAGCTATCTGGACCGAGAAATACAGGCCCCAGGATTTCTCAGAGGTGAAGGGACAGAAGGATATCGTCAGGAAGCTGAAGGCATTTGTGAAACAGCAGAATATGCCCCATCTTATGTTCTCCGGGCCTGCAGGGGTCGGCAAGACGACACTAGCCTTGGTCATCGCAAGGCAGCTTTTCAAGGAGGGCTGGCGCAACAACTTCCTTGAGCTGAACGCTTCTGATGAGCGCGGGATCGACATAATCAGGAACAAGGTAAAGGATTTTGCACGTACGAGGGCGATAGGCAACGTGCCGTACAAGATAATCTACCTGGACGAGTGCGACGCCCTCACAAAGGAGGCACAGCAGGCTCTCAGGCGTACGATGGAGAACTACACCCAGACAACGAGGTTCATCCTGTCGTGCAACTATTCATCCAAGATAATAGACCCTATACAGTCGAGATGCTCGGTCTTCAGGTTCAGGCCGCTTGACAAGAACGATGTCTTTGATATAGTGGACATTATAGTTAAACAGGAGCACATACATATCGACGAGAAAGCCAAGCAGGCGATATACGAGGTATCGAACGGCGACTGCAGGAGAGCAGAAAACATCCTGCAGAGCTGCGCAGCCATAACAGACAAGCTCACTGATGAAGTGATATTTTCTATGGCATCTGTCGCAAAGCCAAAGGAGATCAAAGAGATACTGGAGCTTGCGATGAACAACAGGTTCATCCAGGCGCGGGAAAAGCTTCTTGACACAATGCTAAGGTACGGCCTAAGCGGGATAGACATAATAAAGCAGATCCAGAAAGAGGTATGGAACCTGGACATAGAGGGCAGGAAAAAGGTCGAGCTGGTCGACAAATGCGGCGACATTGAGTTCAGGATGACAGAAGGCTCTGATGAGTATCTGCAGCTTGAGGCTCTGCTTGCTAACTTCACACTTGTTTCTAACTAGTTTCGTGTTTCTGTTTAATCTCTATCCCCACAGGACAATGGTCAGAGCCCATTATATCTGGAAGGATAAAGGCCTTTTTGAGCGTCGGCCTTAATGACTTCGATATGAGGAAATAATCGATGCGCCAGCCGATATTCCTTGCCCTTGCATTGAACATATAGCTCCACCATGAGTAGTTGCCCGGCCCTTTGTCAAACTCCCTGAAGGTGTCGATAAAGCCGCTGTCGATGTATCTCTGGAAGCCCTCCCTTTCTTCGATCGTAAACCCTGCATTTTTCTCGTTCTGTTTGGGGTTTGCAAGGTCGATCTCCTTATGGGCAACATTCAGGTCCCCGCAGAGCACAACAGGCTTTGTCTTTTCAAGCTTTTTGAGGAATCTTAAGAAATCCCTGTCCCATTCCTGCCTGTAGCCGAGCCTGACAAGCCCCCTGCCGGAGTTGGGGACATAGGCATTGACGATAAAAAACCTGTCAAGCTCAAGGGTTATGGTCCTTCCTTCACTGTCATGCTTTGGCATGCCTATCCCGTATCTTACACTTTTGGGTTTTATTTTCGTAAATATTGCTGTCCCTGAGTAGCCGTTTCTCTCAGCATTGTTCCAGTACTGATGATAAGGAGGAATATTGACCTGTAATCCCTTGCTGGCCTTTGTCTCCTGCAGGCAGAGGATATCGGGGTTTTCCTTTTTCACAGAATCCATAAACCCCTTCT
>CAZPXC010000118.1:0-2056 GCA_964590935.1 uncultured Methanosarcinales archaeon | reverse complement strand
CTGCCGTCTGTCGCTGAGACCTCAATAGTCTCAGCATGTGTGGAAATCTGGCTCCTTGCCTGCTGGCCAGTGGCAAGAGATTTCTCCTGCAATGAGCCTGCAGTCTGGATAAGAACTCCAGCTGCCACTGCTGCAACAAGCAGCATTGAGATAAAGATAATAAGGGTACCCACACCCATCTCTGCTCTCCTGTACATAAAACCACCACCTCTAAATTATTTTAATTAAATGTGTTTAACCTACAAACTATTTTAGTTAAATGTGTTTAACCAATAAACCCACCTGGCCATTTTTATGAAGCCGATTATTTAAATACTTTTCGCTTTTTAATCAGAAAACTATATATAATAAGATGGTTTCAACAGACTGCATGGCATTCAGAAGGGTAAAAGGGACAGTGGATTATTTTCCTGAAGACAGGCTGCTCCAGAACATGGTATTTGACATATTCAGGTCTGCTGCCATCAGATATGGTTTCAGCGAGGTTGAGGCACCTGCCCTGGAGTCAATGCCTCTCCTGGCTGCAAAGTCAGGGGAAGAGATAAAAAAACAGATATTCACGCTCGATAAAAGAAGCGGGGAAGAGCTTGGCATGCGCTTTGAGTTCACAGCATCCCTCGCCAGGATGTTTGTCGAGAGGCAGAAGTCTCTTGCCAAGCCTGTCAAATGGTTCTCTTTAGGAAGGATGTGGCGCTATGAACAGCCCCAGGCAGGCAGGCTCAGGGAATTCTACCAGTTCAATGCTGAGATATTCGGCTCTGGCAGGCCCGAGTCTGATGCAGAGGCGATCAGCCTGGCAATAGAATCATTAAAGGCGCTTGGGCTGACAAAGAAAGATTTTTTTGTGAACATCAACAACAGGAAGCTTCTCCAGGGCCTGCTCCTCGACATAATACCCAAGAGCAGGCTGGCTGATGTCCTGAGGGCTATAGACAAGAGGGAAAAGATAACAGAGCAGGAGTTTGATAAGGAGCTCTCATTCCTCGAAAAGCAGAAGATAATCAAGATAAAGGAACTTCTGCAGCAGGATCTAGATGCACTGGATTACAGCAGCATGAACAACATGGCCAGGGAGGGATATGATGAGCTTAAGAGCGTCCTTGGATTCCTTGGCAGGGACATTGTAAGGTTCAGCATAAGCACTGCGCGCGGGCTTGCATACTACACAGGAACCGTATTTGAGGTATATGACGCAAAAGGCAAATATAGGGCACTTGCCGGAGGCGGTAGGTATGACAGGATGATCGAGCTCTTCGGCGGGCAGAGCACGCCTGCTACTGGCTTTGCCATGGGATATGCGACATTGCTGCTGCTGCTAAAAGAAAAAGGGCTGCTGCCGAAAATCAGCCTTGGCCCGGACTATTATATCGCTGTTGTCAGTGATGATATCAGGAAAGAGGCGCTTAAGCTGGCATCAGGACTAAGAAAGAAATATTCAGTTGACATCGACCTGATGAAGAGAACTCTCAGCAAGCAGCTTAAGTATGCTGATTCCATAGGAGCCAGGAAAGTCATCGTGCTTGGGCCTGATGAACTGAAAAGCAGGGAAGTCAAGATCAAGGATATGGCGACCGGGAAAGAGAAGAGAATAAAGATCAGCAGCCTTATTCAGTCGTAACAATAACCTTGTCATCTACGATGAACGAATGCTCTGCCTGGCTGACCATCCCTCTTTCTACTTCAACAAGAGGTGGATAATCTTTCAGATCGTCTACCTGCATCAGTTCCCTGATAGCAAGCCTCGTCCTGCCCTCGCTGAACTTTGCTGCAACCCAGCGTGTTGCAAAGGGCAGTTCATTATAGCCCTGTATCTCCTTGAATATCTTCCTTGTAAAGATGTTTCGGACTGGCCTTGAGCCTGTCTGTGAATAGATCATCGCCTGGCCTGATTCCCTTATAAGGCCCTTGCCGTCTGTGGCGAACGGCTCTATAGCGATTGTCTGCCCTTTCTTTAGCTCAGTCGGATCGCCTGTGCTGTAATTAGGGATCGATGGAGCGGTGTGCACATCATAGTCAGACAGCCCGTGGCCTGAAAGGTTCCTTACTGGTGTCAGGC
>CAZPXC010000117.1:0-2106 GCA_964590935.1 uncultured Methanosarcinales archaeon | reverse complement strand
TCCTGTATCGTCTTTCCTATCTCACCGAGTGTCGTTCCTACCTGCAGTATCTTCATTACATTTTCCAGGGCTTCCCTGGAGGCCTTTACGAGCTCTGAATACTTCCCTGATAAGTCAACAGTATAAGCGGTGTCGCCTATAGCACCCTTATAGCATGTTCCTATGTCAATCTTGACGACCTGGTCCTCAAAGACAGAATCATCATCAAGGATAGGTGCATAATGCGCTGCAATCTCATTCATCGATATATTGACCGGAAAGCCCGGCACTGCGCCAAGCTGCCTTATCTTCTCCTCGATCTTGTCTGCAATATCGACCAGTTTTGCACCGGGCTTTATAAGCGGCCTTGAAAATTCCCTCACCTCTGCTGCTATCTTCCCTGCCTTAATCCAGTTTTCCATCTTCTTCGAGTGAATGCACATTATTTATATGTGTTATTGTTGCGCGCTGCCTCTGGAGAGTTGCCCCTCTTTATGCATGCGATAAAAAAATATTTCATTTTCTGCGCCTGAGCCTTATGAGCATGACACTGCTTACAACTACCATCACAAAACACAGGATCTGGCCCATGGTAAAGTAGCCGAGGAAAAACCCGAGCTGCTCATCAGGCTGCCTGATGAATTCTACGAGGAAGCGCAGGACACCGTACATCAGGACAAACAACCAGAATATGGTGCCGTCAGGTAGGTCCTTGTCCTTTATGCTCCATAAGACGCTGAAGATGAGCAGGTTCTTGAACGCTTCCACGAGCTGCGACGGATATCTGCAGAGCTTTGGCAGATAGTTCAGGTATGGGTTCTGGCTGTAATCAATGCAGAGCGCACCCTGCCAGACCCTGCCGTAGAGCTCGCCGTTTATGAAATTGCCGATCCTGCCCAGCATGAGGGCAAGCCCTGCAGGTATGATGGTTATGTCAGCCATAACCCAGAAGTTTATCTTTTTCCTCTTGCAATATATGTATGCTGCGATTATCGCGCCGGCCAGGCCGCCATGGAACGACATCCCGCCATGCCACAGCCTGAAGAACTCAAGCGGGTCCCTGAGAGCAGAGAGATCGTAAAACAGGAAATAGAATACCCTGGCGCCGATGAGCAGGCCGACAGCGATGTAGACGAGGTAATCAAGCACATCATCCCTTGTCATCTTGAGCCCCTTCCTTTTTGCCAGATAGGCTATCATGAAGAAGGCTATAACAAGACCGATGATATACGCGAGGCTGTAATACCTTATCTCGAGTATGCTGAACCTGATAAAACCAAGATGAAGCTTGTCCATCAGATTGTTGATGAAACCAAGGTTCAGGCTGACCATGACCGGATTCAGCTTATCGATGATCATGGAAAAACGGAAATCGGGCAGTTTAATAAATATTGTCATTGGCCTGGCCTCGATAAAAAAAGAGTGGCATAAATCTGTGAAGGCTTTGGATTCATATCATCCAAACCCCAATTAATCACTTATATGTAACAATGTATCCGAAAGATTTATATTGGTATTATTAAATCCATCTGAGCATGGGATTTGACAGGGAAGATGCTGAGACAACGGTCTTTCTCAGTCTGGAAGGGGCAAAGAAAAAATACCATGATATTATACAGGATGCAGAACAGAGGCTGAAATATCTTAATGGGGATTGCGGCGGCCTTTGCAGCAGCCTTGAGGCATTTCTCGGCGGGGCTGATGATGCTACCCTGGAGAAGCTGCTGCTGCTGATAGAGATAGGTGGTGTAGAATCACCGGAAGTGAGATCATTTATGTACGAAAATATCGGCAATGTTACAGATTTCTATAAGATCAGCAACATTATCGACGCCAGATCAACGGTCCATGACGGCTGGACAAACATGCTGGACTATATCACTGGATTCATAAATGAAAAAACAAAGAATGGGGAATACCTGAACAGGGACAGGGATTTTGTTGTAATGGAAAAGGTTCACGACGCCCTGATGAAAGATTTTGAACAGTATGTCGTCGCCCCTGATATGCAGGATGAATATTTATCGACAATAAATGTCCTGGAAAATTATATCGTCCGGTCCAGGCAAAGGCAGATAAACAACCCAAAGGTAGTTTCCATATTACAATCACAATGAAGACAACAGT
>CAZPXC010000116.1:0-2138 GCA_964590935.1 uncultured Methanosarcinales archaeon | reverse complement strand
GCATCATATACATTTGTCCTGTGTACTTTGCTTTTGTCTGCTATCTGCCCTACAGTCGAAGTGCCCATGTTGACCATGGCCATGTAGACCTTAGCCTCGTTCTTGCTCAGTCCCAGATCCAGCAATACCTTGTCCTGCATCAAAATATGTATATGTAATTTACTTATAAATGTTGTGTAGATAAGTACAACTGACAATTATATAGTCAGATTCCATTAATATTTTAAATTAGTTGATTGTCCTATCAAAGATGCCTCAAAAAGAAAAGAAGGATATAGCAAATTCAACAGAGGTCTATCCTGTTATTATTGCTAATCCTATATTCAGGAATCTCCATAAGGAGCTGATATTCAGCATAGGGCAGCATATGGAGATGATTGGGATGCAAAGGGACATTCTCTTATTAGGGCTGAGCCCGCTGGCTTCACCCTATGGGGATAACCTAAACTGGTTCCTGGAGACGCTTGGCCCGAAAGGCAGGGTTGTTGCTATTGACTACAATGTTAAGGTCATAGCTAAGGCAGCGGTCTATCTGCTGAAAAAGGGATTCTTCAATAAGATGGACCCATTGATAGTCCTCAGGTCAGCCCAAAGCAGGGCATACCTGATGAAAAGTGGCCTGCCTGATGGGTTACGCAGACATGTCAGGGTTTCAAAAGGCGGGATAAATCCAAAAAAGCTCAAGGCGCGGACATTTGTGATGGTCGAGGGCAACCTGAATTATGCCCTTCCGTTGCCGAAAAACAGCTTTGACTGCGTGGATGCCACACTTACGCTGCATCATGTCGCTGCATACAGGCAGCAGATCAAAAATGTACTTGAAGAAATATACAGGGTGCTAAAACCGAACGGGATGCTGCATTACGGCGACGCTTTTGTCGACATGCGGGCAAGCGAGACCAAGATAAACAAGATAATGAACGAGATGAGCCATCTGACAGGAAAAGACATGGTATTGTATGATACAAGAGATTCTGACTGGAAGGTCTTTGCAGAATACTCTGCCTCCCGCAGCTATGAGGAGGTTCCTTTGCTTCATGTCACCAGGGACAGGCCAAAAACAAAAAAACCTGTTGTAGAGATCACCCCAGATGGCCTGATAAATATCGAGATATCAGGAAGCCCTGACATATATGTCAGGAGGCTTGAGCAGATGGGTTATTATGATAAGATGCCGGAAAACAAATCTATTGTTATGCCGCTGATAGACCAGAACATGGAAAAACAGCACATCAGGAACGTCAATGAGTTCCAGGACCTTGTAAAGGAGCTGAAAAAAGGCTTGTATGCTATCACCAACTTTTGCCCCGAGCTGATCGATGCAGCAATAGCCAGAGGTGACATAGAGCGAGAAAATTCACTGAAAGGCCTGTTTGAGTATTTTTCATCCAGGGAGTTCATCATTAAACTCCTGCATCAGGTTGGTTATATCAATCTCAGTTCAATGCATCCTAATAAGGGGACTAATTATCCTGTTGATGTTGGGGCGATCCTTGCTTATAAACCTAAATAATTGTTGTCACTGATAAATAACGAAACATTTATATACTGAAATAAAACCTCTTAATTGATATACACCCTTATCTGGAAAATCCTTAAAGGTTAATATGATGCGATACACTAAAGAAACTGAAGAAGAACAGGTTCTGGAAAGGCTGCGCAATGAGCAATACCACAGGATGAGGCAGGATTTTATTAGTAAGGGTAAGCCATCCAGGTATAGGGTCCATCTGATATCTGTCGGGAATGTCGGATACAGTTTTGCCAAACAGCTTATTCCCCAGATGAGGTTTTTCCCCTTTTTTGAAAATCTTCATATCTGGCATCGCGTAAAGAGGACTGTTGCAGATGGAAAGGCCATCGATGTCCCTCTGGAGGACAGGACCGAGGAGATGCACAGGGACCTGCTTTCGATAATGACCGGCGCAGATATAAAGGTACATAACTACAGGAGCCTTGGTGAGCTGCGTAAGATTGTTGAGATGAATGAGGATGAGCCCGGAACAGGTGATATTGTTGTTATTGCAAGCAGGTATGACTTCAGCTTTGACTTCAGGGATGAAAAAGGCGGTCTCCTGAATAGGTCAGACAGGAATTTTGATAAGATGGCTGAGCATATTCTCGAGACATCTGTCTAT
>CAZPXC010000115.1:0-2217 GCA_964590935.1 uncultured Methanosarcinales archaeon | reverse complement strand
CAATGATATTTTTTGAAGCCAAAAGCGAGCCAAGAGCAGCACCGCTTAAGAATGCGCCCATGGATACAAGCGACTGCTTTGATATCCTTCCCTCTTCATTCAGCAGGAAATCCGATATCCTCTTTTTTATCTTCGGGAGCTGCATTATATTATTCTACTAAATCATGATTTAAATATATTTCCTTTTTTTGTGCACCAGGCAAGCCAGGGTTGTTGCTATGGCAAAACTTCTCAAAGCCTCCTGTTTTTCCCTTCCACCCACCTGAAAAAAACATTATTATGCTTCTCCTCCTGTATCTTTTCGATAAGATACATAAACATCGCATCAAGAATCCTGCATCTCTGGCTTATGGGCAGTTTTGGTATAAGGCTGCCTGACTCTGCATAATTGCAGACAGGGCATATGCCACAGTAGGGCTTCCAGACACAGTTATCGCACAACACACAGTCATTGACAGAGCACCTTACCATGCTCTGCGCCTGTGATGATTCAAACAGCCCTGTCATCTTCATGTCGACTGTGCCCAGCCTGAACATGTCATACTGTCTTCCCTCGTCACAGCTGAAGATGTTGCCGTCGTGGTCGTATGCAAGGGTGGATATCACTGCGCCGCAGGGCGAGTTCAGGTCCACAAAATTGGATATGTTCCTGTGCAGGATCTTTGAGAGCATGTAACCGGATAGCCTCTCAATGACCAGTGTTTTCCCATTGATCTCAAGGATATGATCCATGGCCTTTTTCCAGAAACCGATATATTCTTCAGCGCTGAACCCTATCTTATCCATGTTGCCTTGTGCATGACCCAGGTTGAGCATAGGCCTTATCTGGATCTGGTCAAAGCCATGCTTTAAGTATTCATCGACAATCTCTTCAGGATAGGGCAGGGAAGCCCTTGTCGTCACCATGAGAGCATCAAGCGGATAGTGGTACTTTTTCTTGATCGTATTTATCCATCTGACAGTCTGCTTATATGTACCCCGGCCATCGACGAATCTCCTGTTCTTATCATGGACATGGGCAGGCCCGTCCAGTGATGTGCATAGCCCGACCCTGTGCTTCATGAGAAACTCCAGCTTGGACTCATCCATCGCTGTAAGATTGCTGACAAGGCTCATCAGCAGATTTTTTTTATGGCTCTTGTTCAGCTTTTCTGCATATTCAACAATATACTTCACCGCCTCAAAATTCAGCAGAGGCTCTCCTCCCTGGAACTCTATCGTGATGTTCCTGTTAGGGCTCTGGAATATGAAGTCGACTGTCTTTTTTGCAGTCTCTATGCCCATATCAAGGCTCTTATCATCGCCGGGGCTGGCATTTGCATGGCAGTAAACACAGCTTTGGTTGCAACGCCTGGTAACAGCAACTATATGTAATGAGGGGGATGAGAAAACATGCGAGTACCTGCCACGGAGCTTTCTGACATAGTCATCCTTATTATCATCTGTAAGCACAACATGCTTGTCTTTAAGTATGCTGTAAAGGAAGAAATCATCTTTTAGCCTGTTTTTTACAAGAAGCCCATATTTTTTCTTGCTGAGGATTATCCAATCTCCGCTGTCGACCGTGACCATGTATTTCCCGTTATTGAGCTGTTTGCTCCTGTAATGGTTCAGCTCGTATTCTTTATCATTCAGTTCAGCTTTCATTTCTATACTTCTCTTCCCATGGGACAAGGGTCTCTCTTGTTTCATCTGAGCGCTTATGTTTAGTCTCAACCCTGGCTTTTTTGGATGGGGAGAGATTGGTAAAAAGCGCCCTCTTCAGCAGCTCTTCCCTAAGCCGGGAATTCCGCCTGCACTGCGCATCATAAACAGAGTAATTGAGAAGCTCATCATTGAACTCATGGGCGAGATCTTTCAGGCTGTATTTTTTTTTAGGCCTCAGCCTGACCATGAGTTTCCTCTTTGGATCGCCATCGATTATTATATATGCCCTGTCCATGAGCACATATGATGCCGAGAATACTGTATCGACAGAATATACTTTAGGGCTTAGCTCAACCTCGATGTAATCCTTGTGGTATGTTACGTTGTCTGTCTTCATCTTTGATGATGCAGAAAAGGGACTGTTCCTTAAAAATCTTTTTATAGAGCTTAACTTAAGTTTCAATCGAAAACTGGATTTTTTCTTGTGTTGCACATTTTCCTTCCAGTGCAACAAACCAGCCCGGAGGGCTGCTCTAACAGAAATCTTTTCATTGGCGCAAGCCCGCAGGC
>CAZPXC010000114.1:0-2330 GCA_964590935.1 uncultured Methanosarcinales archaeon | reverse complement strand
CGTCCGTGCCCTGGGTGGCTGGATTTTTTCAAGAAGCTGCGTTGGAAGTGTGTAGTACTCGTTTACATCAAAGCCCTGGGTGGCTGGATTTTTTCACTATCAGCTATTAAGAAGATTTCTGATACTAACATTACTTAGAGGGAAAGAGCAAATAAATAGCAACTTTTATATACAAACCTGATTTAACTGATATGCATGGATTACAAGCCGGGCGACACTGTAAAGGTAAAGACAGGGAAAGAGGAGCATACAGGGATATTGATGCCAAATGAGGAGACTGATTCTGTTGTCATAAAGCTCGATAGCGGCTATAATATAGGCATCAGCAAAAAAAACGTGAAAAAGATCGAGCTTGTAAAGAAGTATTCCAAGAAAGATGGGCCGGGCAAAAAGCCGGCAAGGCATGACAAAAAAAAGCCGACCATATTCATCCTCCATACAGGCGGGACCATCGCATCGAAGGTGGATTACGGCACAGGAGGGGTAATCGCGAGGTTCAGCCCGCAGGAGCTCATATCGATGTTCCCTGAACTGGACAGCATCGTCAACATCGAGTCAAAGCTGATAAGCAACATGTGGTCAGATGACATGAGGTTCTGCCATTATTCCCTTATGGCAAAGGAAGTGAAAAAGGCGATAGATAAAGGAGCTGACGGGATAATCATAACGCACGGGACAGATACCATAGGCTATACAGCAGCAGCACTGTCGTTCATGCTTGAGGACCTGCCTGTCCCTGTGATCCTGGTGGGCGCGCAGAGGAGCTCTGACCGAGGATCGAGCGATGCAGCGATGAACCTTATCTGCGCTGCATATTTTATCGCAAAGACCGATTTTGCCGATGTTGCAGTATGCATGCACGAGACAGAAGACGATAACAACTGCCTTGTCCTTCCAGGGACCAAGACAAGAAAGCTGCATTCGTCAAGAAGGGACGCGTTCAGGGCTGTCAACGACAAACCGATCGCAAGGATAAACTATGACACAAAAAAGGTGGATCTGTTGACAGAGTATCGGAAAAAGTCAAAAAGATCCAGCCTGAAGGTAAAGGATAAGATGGAAGACAAGGTAGCGATACTGAAGGTCCATACGAACATGTTTCCAAAACAGTTTGAATTCTACAAAAATGAGAAGTACAAGGGCCTTGTCATCGAGGGCACAGGGCTCGGCCATGCGCCTGTAGGAGCGCCGGACGAGCTCAGCAGCGTGCACAGGAAGAACCTCAAGGCGATACAGGGCCTTGTGGATTCCGGCTGCATAGTGGTCATGACATCCCAGACTATATTCGGCAGGGTGCATATGCACGTATATAACAACGGTATCTACCTGGCAGGGGCAGGCGTCATATCAGGGAGCGATATGCTGGCAGAGACAGCCTTTGTAAAGCTCGCCTGGCTCCTCGGCAACTACCCGAAAGAAAAAGCAAAAGAGCTTATGGGCAAAAATCTCCGCGGAGAGATAAACGAGCGCCTGGTGCCGGAAGAGTGGCCTGAATAACTTTATGCTTCTGGAATTGGTCAGTGAGACAGGGCAATAAAAACATTTTTATACTCAGAACCCGCACCGTTTATTGATGCCCAGGAAACTTACCCTGCTCAGCTTTGCAAAAAAGCACAAGGAATCAAAAAAAGAGCCTGACAAGAGCATTATCAAGTTCCTTAAGAAGCTTAAGAAAGGCAGCCTCCTCATACTGCCGGCAGGTGCCGGCTTCGAAGCAAATTATGCGCAGAAGAAGGGCTTTTCTGTAACTGCCATCGATGATGACATCGACCTTATCAAGCAGGCCAGGGCTATGAACAGCAGCATCGACCTCAATTACAGCACGTTCTTCGCATTTGCAAAAAAGCTGTCAAAGAACCAGTTTGATTATGTGGTGGACAACGGCTACAGCCAGACCCTGCACAGGGACAAGCTGCCCAGGTTCTATAAGAGCATCTCAAGGATACTTAAGCATAACGGCAGGCTGATGACAAGAGCCCTCTCTACCAGTGACGAGCACTGCAAAAAGCACTGCCCCCAGAGGCAATGGACATATTCAGATGGCAGGTATATAAATTTCTTTAACAAGGGCTTTCTTTTGGACATTCTCAGGAAGTCCGGCTTCAATGTTGAGAACTACCAGCTTGAAAAGTCAGGCCATACATACCATATTGTAAAATCATCGCTTAAGCTAACAAAACTTTAACTTTGAATTGAATTTCTTAAGTGTCTTAATATCTTTTTCTTAATAGTGCAACTGAAATCTTTTCATTCACTGGCTGCAATTCGGCTTAAGCACGGCGCTGAGGGCGCCTGCCGAACCAGCGCCAATGAAAAGATTTCTTTTTGAG
>CAZPXC010000113.1:0-2479 GCA_964590935.1 uncultured Methanosarcinales archaeon | reverse complement strand
TATAATGTTAATTTCTTGATTGTGCTAAAGAAATCTTTTCATTCACTGGCTGCAAGCCCGCTTAAACACGGCGCTGAGGGCGCCTGCCGAACCAGCGCCAATGAAATATAATTATTCCGCCTGACTGGGCGGGATAATTATGGTCTGAGAAAACTGACGTAGTCAGTTTTCGATTGACAGATTTCTGTTACAGCAGCCCTACGGGCTGGTTTGCTGCACTTGATGGAAAATGTGCAAACCAAGAAAAAAATCCAGCCATGGCGAGATGGAGCCGACCGCGTTCCCCAACAAAGTTGGGGGTTGCGGGCGGTGGAATAGGGCATTTTCCGAAGGAAAATGACCGTCGAAGCCATGGGTGGCTGGATTTTTTCTGTATCATAACAAAAAGGTCCTATTCAGAAACACAATATATTGAATTACCCCAAAACAATACCATTCACTTTTTAATGCTGACATAGACCCTGAAGCCGGATTTCTTTGCCGCAGTGCTCATGTTTCCAAAGACTTCCATCATCTTTTCTGATATGGCCCTGCCGCCCTTGTTGTGCCTTGCCACCACCTGGAGAAGGCCCTTTTTTTTCAGATAATCAGCAGACTTCTGGATCATGCCAAAGCAGAGCTTCCTTCCTGCAGACATCGGCGGGTTTAGAAGGATAGTGTCAAAGAGCCCGCTGATATTTTCAAACCTGTCTGAAAAAACAGCCTCAGCATTGGCAAGGCTGTGGCTTTTTATGTTCATCCCTGCTATCCTGACAGCACGCTTGTTTATGTCAGACATCAGTACTTTCGAGCCAGGGTATGCGGTCGCAACAGTAAGACCGACAATGCCGCAGCCGCAGCCCAGGTCAAGCACCCTCCACCCGTCCTTAAGGGTGCTGCCTTTTATCAGTATCTCTGTGCCTTTGTCCAACTTCCTTGCAGAGAATATCCCTGATGCTGAGACAAACTCGATATCGCTGGACAGCAAATTAGCCTTTATCCTGTACAGCCTCAGGGCAGAGTCCTGCTCTTTAGAATAGTAATGTGACATCTTCAAAATTATTTATTTCATTATGCCGTACATGCCGTACATGAACCGGTCAGCAGCGCGGACCATATCAGGCCCTTCTCCGGTGATGATCGCGCAGTTCCCGTTTATCTCGATCTTCGGGCCGCCTGGAGCATGGTTAAGGAATATGACACCCTGGCTTGTGCTGTCGCAGGTGACGATAGATGTGTTGGTTGTATTGCAGACGCTGTCTTCTTTCGTGCAGCCTGCCTCTATCGACTTGCCGAAATGCAGGACAAGGTTCACGCTGACCTCAGCATCTGACATCGTGACATACTTGTCATGGTTATCCTCGCTCGGGTCGAACGTTATATAGTAGAAGTTATAGCTGTCCCTGAAATTAGTTATACTACCAATCACTGGGATGTCTTCCAGCTCCCGCGGGCCGTACCTCAGGCCCACGCTCAGGGTATCGTTGCCGTACACCACATTGGTAAACCAGGTACCCTGCTCTTTTACAAAGTCAAAATAGTTGTATGTGTAGCTGTCCTCAAACATCTGCTGTACAGGATAAAGCTTCGGCACTAAAAAGATTATTAATAGTATGACGACTATTATGCCTGCTGCATAAAAGAATATATGCGTCGGGCTGCTGTGGGACGGCTCTTCCGGGGCCTTTTTAGGCGGAGCCTTTCTGGATTCTTCTGCCATTATTGCATAACCCCCAGCAGGCCATACATCAGCCTGTCTGTGACCGCCGGGACATCATAGCTGTCCCTTGCCTGTAGGATGATGCATGTGTCATTCGCGATTATCTCGGTGCTGTTGCCCTTCCTGAAATAGAGCACCGGAACGTACATTGTGGCGTTTGCACAGGTAACAACAGGGAAATTGCTGTACTCTGTGGAATTGTATGTGACGCCTGTAACAGGATATATCTTCAGGAACTGCGGAAGGTCTTTTTCCAGCCTTACCCTTTCGACCTCAAAGTCCTGTATCAGGCTGCTGTCAGGGTCAAACACTATATAGAGCATCTTCACGTTACTGAGATATTCTGCAACATCTGCGCTCATGTTTATGTTCTCAAGCTCTGTCGGGTGAAAGTCAAACTGGGCATAGCTGTCATCAGCCTGGACATACCATTTGTTGTTCTGGCTGATTATCTTGTGGCCGTTGTAGTTCTGCTTTGAGTTCGTGCTGTCGCTCCACATGTAGCCTATTCCTGAGAGGACCATGATGCCGACTATAAGGATGCCTACCAGGTTCTTTTTGTTGAAGATCCTGCTTTTCTTCCCTTTGCTTCTCCTGCCTGCCATTTTCTGCTGAAAAACAAGTCAATTTATATATTTTACCCTCTTGTAAAGTAAAAAGTTCCTAAGTATCCTAATGTTGGTTTTTTCTTTATTGTGCCATAGAAATTTTTTCGCCCACTGGCGGCAAGCCCGCTTAAACACGGCGTTATAATGTTAATTTCTTGATTGTGCTAAAGAA
>CAZPXC010000112.1:0-2729 GCA_964590935.1 uncultured Methanosarcinales archaeon | reverse complement strand
TGCTGAAGGTTGTCACAGGCGATGACGGATGCCTGGAGTGCTACTATGGGGACAGGGTATCCAAAGAACTGAAGGTGCACTCTGCCTCTCCTGTAAGCGTCTGCTCAGCCCTCCTGGCGACCCAGGCTGTCAAGGTGTTGCTGGACAAAAAACATGAAGACGATCTTCTTTTGTTTGACGCATCTGACTTAACGATCAAGAGAGCGAAGGTCACCAAGAATCCTGACTGCAGCGTCTGCGGCTGAATGTAATAATTATAAATAGTGTCAGCATTGTAATTTTGATTTTTTCTTTAATGTGCAATTGAAATTTTTTCATTCACTGGCTGCAATTCGATTAAAAGATAGCATTGTAATGTTGATTTCTTGATGGTGCGAGATAAATCTTTTCATTCACTGGCTGCAAGCCCGCTTAAACACGGCGCTGAGGGCGCCTGCGGGCCCAGCGCCAATGAAATATAATTATCCCGCCTGATAAAAACCGGCGGGATAATTATGGTCTGAGAAAACTGACTACGTCAGTTTTCGATTGACAGATTTCTTTTTGAGCAGCCCTTCGGGCTGGCATCCTGCACTTGCAGAAAAAATCCCTTCAGGAGCATCGCGTATTGATGCTACCATATTTTTTGCTGAACTCAAGAGCTCCAAAACCCTTATAAATGGCAGCTGGTTACATCCCATCATGCAGGCATACATCGGCAGGATAGACACCTTATCCTCAGGATCCTGGCATGGCAGACAGGGTATTGCTGTTTTTTTCGCCGGCTGCGACTTCAACTGTCCGAACTGCAACACCCTGGACCTGCTGTCTCCCAAAGAGGAATTCCTGATGGAGCTCAAGGATGTCAAGAATGAGATAAGGAAGCACGCAGGGGTTGCAGAAGCCGTGGTCTTTACAGGAGGTGAGCCATGCCTTCAGAGGCAGGCTCTTATCAGCATTGCATCGTTCGCAAAGGACATTAACCTGAAGACAGGTATAGAAACCAACGGCTCAAAGACAGAATGCATAAGATCTCTTCTGACTCTCGGCATAATAGATTTTGTGGCCATCGATATCAAGTCACCGTTTGATGATGATCTCTTTGAGAAAGCAACGAGGTCAAGGACATTCTTCAAGCAGACATCCGAGCTCATGGCAGATGTAGACAGGACACTGAGGCTGCTGCAGCGATACCAGGAGAAGGTGCAGATAGAGGTAAGGACAACGATAACCCCCACGCTTGTCTCAAGAAAGGAAGATGTGCTTAAGATTGCTGAACAGATACAGGATATCGACTGCACATGGGTCCTCCAGCGCTTCATCCCGAATGGTACAGGAAGGAGGTTCTCGGACATAAAACCGCCGTCAGCAGGCTTTCTTCAGAACCTCAGGGAATCAGTGCATAAGCGTTACCCTAATATCAGGGTCATTGCGGAGTAAGGGCCTTCTTGATCTTGTTCTCTTCCAGGCAGTTGCAGTAACATTTGCCATTTTCAAAATCCGAGCTGTCATAAATAAGCCCGAAGAGGTCGCAGCCCTCTGTCTCGCAGGTGGTCTGGCAGTTGGTGCTGTTGGAGCATTTGGTATAGAGCTCGTCTGTTATCATGTTCCTGCAGATGCTCTCGACTGAGATATCGACCCTTACAGGGCGCTTGCCGTCGATCATCTGGGTCTCGTTTCCAGCGGGCTTATCAGGCTGGGCAGTCTTCTTTGCCCTGAGATTCTTGAGTTCCGGCAGCCCGTAATAGATAAATATGTTTAGAAGAACCAGACAGATGAACAAAAACGCAATCTTTTTTTTCATATTTATTAAAAAAATAAAAATATTTATTGGGAAGCCTCCTGGTTTGTGTAATCATTGCCGTCATCTCCGGCAGAGTTTACGTCCTCTACAACGTATTCCTCGCCATCGGCAAGACCAGGGTCCCTGCAGCTGCTCACGTCCACCCCCTGGGCGCTTATCTGCCTGTAGATGTTGACGAATAAAGTGTGCGCCTCTTTCAGGTCGTCGTTTGCATCCCTTATGTACTGGCTCATCTCCTCTGCCTTTTCCTGTATCTCATCGCTGTTCTGACCCTGCGTGTTCGTTATCCTGAGGGTTCTTATCTCCTTGTAAAGGTTCTGTGCATTTCCCCAGTCATCTTTGGCTGCTGAAACCTTGTCGCTGAAATTGTCTGCCATCGAGTTCAGCTCATCGGTGTTCTTTCCCGCGTCCTCGACCTTTGCGATGGCGCAGTCGACCCTGTCCTCAAGCCTTTCGCTCTTCTCTATGATCACATGGACACCGCCGTTTATGAGATGCGCTGCAAACGCCACGGCATTGTACCTTGTCATGCGCCAGATCCTTTCGATGTTCCTTGCTGCCTCCTTCACCTCATCCTTGGTCGTGGAGGCATTGACCTGAAGGCTGGCATTCCTGAGCTGGGCATTCCAGTCATCTATCGCATCCACTATCTCGTCTACATCGTCCTGGTCCATGGTCTCGCTTGCCTCGACCTTTGCCTTGATCTGGTCGAGATGGGCTGATATTATATCTATGCTGTTAAGCAGGAACTCCTTTGCCTTCTCGATGGACTCGTTCTCCAGCTGTCTGCATTTCTCTGAATCAACGTCTTTGCATTCCTTCAGCCGCTGTTTTGCCTCGAGCCACTGCATGTTCTTTTCAGCATGGAAATTCCTGGCCTGTACGAACGCGTTTGTTGCGGCCTGGAACCTGTTCTCGAGCATCTTGACAGTTCCCTGGGCGACTA
>CAZPXC010000111.1:0-2838 GCA_964590935.1 uncultured Methanosarcinales archaeon | reverse complement strand
GTAGACATTATGGCCTATCCATCCCAAAAGGAAAACCAGTACTGCAAGGCTTATGACATGCTTGTTCATTATGTAACCCCCAACTAGGAGTTACATAACACAGGTCATATATAAATGTTTTGTTTTTATTACTACTATCAAATAACAAAATATTTGAAATGATAGAAAAAGAGTGATGTTTTTCCCTTGCTGTTATTTACTTGATGCGCACTGCCTCGAGATTTTTCGGCGCTATGGACTCGACCCTGTAGACCTTGTGTATAGAGCTTGCAAAGTCAAGGCAGCGTGAATTCTCACCGTGGTTCACTATCACCTTCTTGGGCTTGGGATTGCATTTATATATGTAGCTCATGAGCTGCTTCCTGCCTGAATGGCCTGTAAAGCCCTCGATGGTGTATGTCTCCATCTTCATGGGGACCACTTCCTGCTTGTTGCCTGACCCGAATATTATCTCTCGGTCCCCTCTCTGTATCCTCCTGCCTAGGGAGCCCTCGCCCTGGTAGCACACGAACACGAGCGAGTTCCTGCTGCTGTGCGCAAGAGCCTTCAGGTATTCAACGCTTGGGCCGCCTACCAGCATACCGCTGGTTGCCATTATTATGCACGGACCCTGGTCTTCAAGCAGCTCCTTTCTCTCCTTTGAGGAGCCGACCCTCCTGAAAATCTCAGACAGGAAAGGGTTCTGGTTCTTATGGAAAATCAGCTTCCTCACCTTGTTGTTAAGATATTCAGGATAAGCTGAATGGATCGCGGTGATGTCCCAGACCATGCCGTCGATATATACAGGGATGTTCTGCAGCTGTCCTGTCCTTACAAGGTTCTCGACGATAAGCATAGTCTCCTGTGCCCTGCCGCTGCCGAGAACGGGTATGAGCACCTTGCCTTTTCTTGCGATGGTCTTCTTGATTATATCCCCGAGAAAATCCTCATTCTCATGCCTTGAAGGCAGGATATTGTCCTTACCTCCGTATGTGGCCTCGACAATCAGGGTCTCGAGCCTCTGGAACCTGGTCGTGGCGGGCTCAAGCAGCTTGGTCCTGCCGAATTTCATGTCAGCAGTATAAAGTATGTTGTGAAGGCCGTTTCCGATATGCAGATGCACCATGGCGCTGCCGATTATATGGCCTGCATTATGCAATGTGATCCTGACATCCGGGGTCAGGTCAGTGACCTCATCATAGTCAAGGCAGATGGTGTGCTTGACCATCTCCTTGACATCGTCGCTTGAAAAGACAGGCTCCTTGCCCTCTGACCTCATGATCTTGATATAGTCAAGGAGCAAAAGGGACATGACATCACGTGTCGGCTCTGTGCAGTATACAGGTCCTCTGTAGCCGTATTTGAATAGATAGGGAACAAACCCGCAGTGGTCAAGATGGCTGTGGCTCACGATCACGGCATCGAGCTCATTGATGTCAAACTCAGGAGCATCAAGGTAAGGATATGCATCGTTATCAGAGGCAACATCGACACCGCAGTCCAGGAGCACCCTTGATTCAGGTGTCTGGAGAAACATGCAGCTTCTGCCGACCTGCCTGCCTGCACCGAGGACGCTCATCCTTATCCACTCATGCTGCTTCTCCCTTATCCAGCCGTCATATACCCTGTGGCCGACCTTGTCGAGGAACTTTCTCCTGTAATCGCTGTTCTGGTAAAGGACCGCCCTAATGTTCTCGATAAGCAAAGACCTTATGGCAGGGGTCCTCTTTATAAGGGGTATCCATAGTGTCTTGCTCTTGATCTCCCTTAAGATCATCCCCTGCTTTCCTATGGCAAGCCCCGGCTTTTCAGCCTCGATCACGACAATAGACCTCTGGGCATCGAATATTATCTGGGTTATGCCTGCATCCTCAGGGATGAGTGCCCTTATCTCCTTCTCTGCACTCTCCATCTCCATGACTATGCTCGGGTCCGGCCTGAGCTCTACCCTCTTCTTTATGTCATTCACAATGTTCTTGATAAGGCCGTTGTTGCTGAAGAAGAATTCCCTGCTCTTGGTATAGAGCACGATGTTTGCGCCCTCGAAGCATGCCTCGCTTATCTTGTCATCTGGCAAATGCTTCATTATTTCAGTTATTATTTTGCTCATATTGCAACCTTAAGAACTATTTATTCACTGATTCCAGTATTGATGTCCTTATCGAGTATCCTTTCTGTCCCTTTTTTCGTGATGGTCACAATGTTGAGGCCGTTGCCTGTCGCACTGTCCCTCTGCAGGGCTGCATTCACTGATTTTATAGCAAGTGAAACACCCTCTTCGACCGAAAGGTCTTTCTTATAAAGGGTCTCCAGCACACCATAGGCCATGACGCTCCCGCTACCGGATGCGATATAGTCATCACACAGGGTCAATGAACCGTCTGCAAAGACATCATACAGGTAATATCCGCTATCGTCCATTCCGCCCAGCAGGAAATGGCTTATGCCGGGGATAAGGGACATCTTCCTGATATTGGAATAGACCATCCCTGCAAGCAGGTTGGCTGACTCCTTCACAGTCGCCTCCTTGCCTGTCCTCATCTTCTTGAGCTGGAGCTCTGCCTTCACGAGCTTTGCAAGCAGCTGCGCATCAGAGACAGTCCCGGCCATCGTAATCACCATGCTCTTCGATATCTCATAGAGCTTGTCTGTCTTCTTGTTGACTATAAGATTGCCTGCTGTGGCTCTCTTGTCTGCAGCAAGGACAATGCCGTCCCTGCACATCAATCCAATTGTCGTAGTTCCTTTCAGAGTATTTTCATTTCCCATTTAAACACCTTCTAGAATGTTTAAGAAGTAATCACATTCACTAAGGTTTGCAATCTCATATTTAAAGTTTTCTATAATAGGGGGTTTATA
>CAZPXC010000110.1:0-3034 GCA_964590935.1 uncultured Methanosarcinales archaeon | reverse complement strand
TATCAAACCATGATAGTTTACGTTACTCGCGGGGTCTGGAGGGCCTTATTCACGCTGCTGAGGTTTTTGATTATACCCGCGGCACTAAATTTAGCAGTGTTGCAACATGGTGGATCAAGCAAAGAATAAGCAGGGAATTTAAGAATGAGGCAAGGACTGTAAGAAAGCCTGTTTGGGTTATTGATGCATTGAAAAAAATAGAAAAAACAGAGCGGCTACTGACATATCAGCTAGGAAGGCCACCTCATGAGGATGAGATATTTCAGGAATACAACATGACCAGAAAAAAACCTTTGAAAAGAGGCACATTCAATAAACTGAGAACTATGAGTGATTCGACAATCTCGCTGAACACCCCAATTTATGATAATGAAAAGGTTGAGATAATTGATAATCTGACAGAAGAAGACAGCCTGGACCATAACCCTTCAAAGGCTGTTGATCATGAGGATCTTAAAGAGGTTGTTGAAAGTATTCTGCCGACTCTTCGCCCGAATGAGGAGAGGGTTATAAGGAGGCGGTTCGGTATCCTACATGGTGATGATTACGATAAATCAGAAACTCTTGAAAAAATAGGTAAAAGCGAAGAATTTGATCTGACCCGGGAGAGGATAAGGCAGATCGAGGCAAAGGCAATAAGAAAACTCAGGCATCCGTCACGCAGCCGTAAGCTTCGTGAGTTTTATTGATTATATCTTCTGCCCTATCTCTCAAAGCCTGCGGTGTACTTCGTGGACCTGAAAAGCTCTGATATCGCATGCTTCTGCTCCTGAAGTTCCTGAAGAAGCCGCGTCTCCTCGTTCTGTGAAAGCCCTTCCTTCATCAGCCTCTGCCCGTCTGCTATGAACATATCAAGCTGGTGCTTCTCATTGTCGGTCAGGGCAAAGAGCTCAACCAGGATATGCTTTATGTCACCCAGAGTCTTGACAGCAAGCCCTAATTCCTCTTTCTGCAACCTGAATATCTCATGCGCATGGCCCTGATGCTCTGCCTCTTTCAGCTTGATTTCGATCTCCTCCTCTTCCCTCATCAGGCTGAGAAGGTCTTTCTCGGTTTTCAGCATCTGGGTGATCTTTTCATGGACGCTTTCTGCCCCGTGTGCCTTGACACTCAGTATCTGGCCTATAAAACCCATTCTATCACCTCAGTTTATGATAACCCGGACATATTTAAATCATTCTGTTTTAGAACCTGTTGAGTTAGGTTTCTGGATACACTCTTAATAAAAAATCCTGCCGCCCATAGCTTTGTTTGATTTGGCTTTCAATCTGTATTTATCCGGAAAAACCGATATTTCATCTCTTCTTATCTCTCACCCTGAAGATAAGCCCGACAACAATACCCGCAATAAAAAATGCAACAACCACAACTATCATATCATATTTCAGCTGGATGTTGATCTTGTTTAGAAGCAGTATGAGCCTCTGCTCCAGGCTGACATTGCTCAGGCCTATGTTAAAATCCCTTGAACTGCTGTATTTCCTGCCAAGGCTGTCTTCATAATTGATAAGGATCCTGAAATTGTTGCTCATCTCAGACAGGGTGTTCTCATCGACATTGAGAATGTATTTCCTGCTCTGGTCAAGCTTATCAACGGTCCACTCTTTCTCAAACGAGCTGCTGAGAAGGGAGATCCTTACATTGGTGGGCAGTGAGCTTCCGTTTGGACCGACCCGGAACTCGATAGTGAACTTATCATCGAGCGAGACCTGCCGGGGATAAGCAAGCTGATCTATGATCACATACGGCCTTGACCAGACCTCCATCTCCGTATCAGAGGTCTTGGTCACCTCCTTGTTTTTGGCAGTCACCAGCAGATCCTCGCTGCCAGCCTGGCTAAGCACCTTTTCAAACACAACCACCTTTTTCTGTCCAATGCCCAGGTCAGTCGTCTGGCACGAACCATCAAGGCAGACATCAAGGTCTTCAAGAGCCACATTTCCAGTATTATGGATTGTGCAGTTTATGAGCGCACGCTCCGATATATAATATATATCCTTGTCTGCTGCACAGCTCAGCTCGACGTCCCTTGAATAGCTCTTGGCAGACTCTTCCTCAGCCTGGGCAAGATACTGCTTTATCTCATCAAGCGTGTATCTCTTGTAGTCGTCCCTGCTGAAAAAGTTGACAGTCGAGGTGGCGTTTCTTGAGGTGTATGCCCTTATGGTAAAATTGTAGATGTATCCTTGCCGCAGGCTATTCCTTATTCTCATTATCCAGAACACGTTTTTTTTCTCAAAGGGTGCCAGCAGGACAAAGCGGCTTGCATTGTCAAGGTATTCTATCTCCTCTGTCCTCGAAAGGGAAAGCTGGGTAGGCACATAATAGCTGTGAGTGTTCTCAAGCTCTACCTCAACAAGATTGTAGGAGTTAAAGCCTATCCTCTGCTTTAGGACGTCTGCATGGATATTTACAAGAGGACTCACATGGCCATAGGCCTCGGCAACCTTGGTCTTGGTCGTAAGGCTGCTGGTCTTCAGGTCTACGTTGTAACCTATCCACTCATATTTCGTGCTGGACTTGTTCGCATCTAGAGAATCCTTGAGCTTTATATGCGCGGGGTCAAGGTAGCCGAACTCTCCGTAGGTCACATCGAACGGTATCCAGCCATAGCCCGGAAAATACACCTCTGCCCAGCCGTGGGGACTCCATTTATCAGGAAATATGTCCAGGTTCGTATAAGAGAGCCCTGAAACGAACCTGGCAGGAATACCAAGCGAGCGGCAGAGCCCTATAAAAAGGTTGGTCAGCTCATCACAGACGCCTATCCTGTTCCTGATAACCCAGCTGGCCGGCTGCGACGCCTCAGCTGTCTTTGTGTTCAGGTCATATTCTATATTTTCATTTACCCATGCGGCAAGCTTATGCACCATCACATATAAGTCATCCTCACCATAGGCAAGCTCCGAGGCAAGGTTCATTACCTGCCTGTCTGAATAATCAATTGTCGGTGTCTCCTGGAGATATTCATCATAGGATGGGTCAAGCTGCCTTATGGGAAAGTCGATCTTGCTGCCGATCCTGTCGATCCCAT
>CAZPXC010000109.1:0-3043 GCA_964590935.1 uncultured Methanosarcinales archaeon | reverse complement strand
TATTAGATTTTTAGGGTACCAAAAATGTTTCATTTTTGAGTATGAAAAAATTTCTACTGCACCTTAAAGAAAAAGCAACATTAACAAATCCGAAAGGTTTTTAAGCAGCGGAATGAATTCAAAAGGATAGGATGAATAGAACTTTTGCTTTTGCGATTATGCTGTTGTTCATTTTCTTTGCAGCCGGGTGCACGAAGCAGGGCCCGCTTGGCCGGATAATACAGAACAACATGGCTGAGATGGACAAGATCCAGACAGAGGAGGCGCATGAGGTGACCAAGATAGTAGCCGGCGACACTATTGAGGTCGAGTCAGGCGAGAGGGTAAGGCTGCTGTGCATAGAAGCTCCCCAGAAGGGTGAGAGATATTATGATGAGGCAAAAGCCTTCCTGGAGGATAGGATCCTGGACAGGCAGGTGACCCTGGTAAAGGATGTCTCTGACCGCGACAAATACCTCAGCCTGCTCAGGTATGTCTACATCGGGGATGATTTCATAAACGCAGACCTTGTGGAGAATGGCTATGCAAAAGTCAATCTCCAGGAGCCGGACACAAGCCGCTGTGGCGGGCTGAAAAAGCTTGAATCCGAGGCTAAGGAGAAAAAGCTCGGGATATGGTCGTAAAAAAATAATATGCCGGCGACGGGACTTTCACCGCTTTAGCCATATCTCGGGAGATTGAGCAAAGCGAAATCTCCCTTGCATGCATTTTCCCAGGTTTTGACAGGAAAAACGCAGTTTTTCCGGGCTAAAAGCTGTTCTGAACCCGCGGCCTCCAGATTTCTGACCAGAGCGTTATGTCATCGGCTATTACAGCCTCATCACTCAAAAGCTATGAGTCTGGCGCTCTAACCAGGCTGAGCTACGCCGGCTTGAAATTGAAAAGAAAAGATGGAGTTTTATAAAGGTTTTGTTCTATGTCCCCTCTTGCCAGCTCTGCGAGTATTTTTTCTGCTCAGGGGTCATGCTGTCGATCTTAATCCCCATCGCGTCAAGCTGGAGCCTTGCAATGCTGTCGTCTATGTCATCAGGCAGCGTTATCAGCTTTACCGGAAGGCTGCCCCTGTTCTTCACAAGGTATTCGACTGCAAGGGCCTGGCCGCAGAAGCTTGTCGACATGACCTCTGATGGATGGCCTTCTGCTGCTGCAAGGTTCACGAGGCGACCCTCTCCTGCAAGGAATATCTTCTTGCCGTTGACCACATATTCATCGAGGAACGGCCTTACATTTCTTGTGCTGTCTGCGATCTTCTTAAGCCCTGCAACATCGATCTCCAGGTCAAAATGCCCTGAATTGGCGAGCAGCGCGCCATTTTTCATCTCTTTCATGTGCTCAGTCCTGATGACATGCTTGTTGCCGGTAACTGTTATGAATATGTCACCGAGCTTTGCTGCCTGGGCAATTGGCATGACCCTGTAGCCGTCCATAGCTGCCTGCAGCGCGCGCACAGGCTCGACCTCAACCACTATCACCTTTGCACCGAGGCCGGATGCGCGCAGACTGACACCCTTGCCACAACTGCCATAGCCGCAGACAACGACGGTCTTTCCTGCAAACAGGATGTTGCTCGCGCGGAATATCCCGTCCATCGTGCTCTGTCCTGTGCCGTAATAATTATCAAAGAGGTGCTTGGTCCTGTTGTCATTGACCGCTATCATTGGATATTTCAGCGCCTTGTCCTTTTCCATGGCCCTAAGGCGGATAACACCTGTTGTCGTCTCCTCGCAGCCGCCTATTATGTCCTTGATTAAGCCAGGGTGCTTTGTGTGTATCTCGGTCACGAGATCGCAGCCGTCATCTATTGTGACATGCGGCCTGAAGTCGATGACATTGTTAAGATACCTGTAATAATCCTCCCTGCTCTCGCCCTTGTACGCCCAAACCATGACACCTTTTTTAGCGAGCGCTGCAGCAACATCGTCCTGTGTTGACAGCGGGTTGCAGCCGGTTATCGCGACAGAGGCGCCCCCGGCGATCAGGGCCATGACAAGGTTGGCTGTCTCTTTTGTGACATGAAGCGCCATACCGACGCGGATCCCCTTCAGAGGCTTTTCCTTTGAAAACCTGTCCTTTATCCTCATCAGGGCACCCATGTGCATCTGGGCAAACTCGATGTTCTTATTGCCCTGGTCTGCCAGGCTTTTGTCCCTTACCTCATAATTATCTCCCTTGTCCATCTTAACCTCCTGTTTCCTGGAACCTCAGTATCTTCCAGTTGTTATGCAATGCGTATCTTTTGAGCCTCATCTGTGGGTTCACTGCCACAGGGTTGCCCACAGCTCTTAGCATCGGGATATCTGAGCTGTTGTCTGAGTAGGCGTAGCTCTTTTTCAGGCTGATGTTGAACCTTTTTGCGAACTTCCTGATGTTCCTGGCCTTGTTCTGGCCGAAATTGATGATGCTGCTCCTGCCGGTGAACTTCCCCTTCAGGGTCTCCAGGCTGCTTGCGATCACATAATCAGCCCTGACAGCTTCCTTTATCCTGGTTATCTTATAGTCCAATGAATTGGTCACGATGACAATCAGGTGTTTCTGCTTCTTGTGCCATTCGATAAGCCTGACAGCCTCTTTGAAAATCCTCTTCTTAAAATGCTTTTCAAAATACTGCGCGCATCTCCTTGTCTCCTCTTTTAAGTCCCTGCCTTTCATGAAGCCAAAGACCCTGCTGAAGAAATAAAACGGCTCTGACCTTATGAGCACATAATAGATATACATAAAACCCATCCTAAAGCCTTCTATGATTGAGATCTGGCCCCTGAGAAAGTACTTTACCACGTGCCTGAGCCCAACATTCCCGTCAACAACAGTATGGTCAAGGTCAAAAAACGCCGCTGCCATCATGAGCCGCAGGGATTAAACTGCATTTATATATTTTTTTGTAGATGCTAAATATTTTGTTTGTATAATGAAAAAATCCATCCATCCACTGTTTTGTTTAGTAATGTCTTCAATTTTGTATCATCCAGAAAAAATCCATCCACCCAAGGCACGGACGGCCGTGGATGGATTTTTTCTGCTAGTGCAAAAAGCAAGCCCGAAGGGC
>CAZPXC010000108.1:0-3278 GCA_964590935.1 uncultured Methanosarcinales archaeon | reverse complement strand
CTACAATTTTTATCCAACAAGACCGTGATTACTTTTTGCATGCTCCTTGTGGGGCTTCAGATTCAATAGATTCCTATGGAAATACCTGTACCCATGGAAAGGAATCTTTCACTGGAAGCAGGAAAGGTGGCTCAACAACTGCTCCAACAACAAGTGATAGTGGAAGTATGATTTTTACTCCAGCCGGAGATAATGCATATTGTCCTTACACTCCATACATATATCCTCATCCATTAGAAGTCGCACCCTTTGGAACAGCAATTTGCGGAGAGGGAGCAATAACTTCATCATGTTGGTGTGAAGGAAGTATGAGAACAGATGGCGAATGCAATAATGGTTATTATTTATCTTCAGCAGGAAGTTCATGCACATCTGGCGCAGATGCTGATGAAAATTCAGCTATTTCAAATCTGGAATTGGCCGGTTTTATCTCTGATTGGAAAAGTGGAAGTGTTGCAATAGGCGAGTTGATTGCCGCGATTGATGAATGGAAGAACGGGTGCTAGAAAGCTTAGTTACCTATGCCACCTCTATGTGTGGACACCTGAGCAAGATACTTTTAAAGCTAAAATCTGCCTTCAGCAGCCAGCAAAACATTTATAATAGCGCTTGATACCACTTGATTGTATGCCCCCATAGCTTAGTAGCTAGAGCGGCAGACCCAAGGAGCCGAACCTCGTAAGCTGCAGGTCGAGGGTGCAACTCCCTCTGGGGGCTTTTACAGAATTTCAATTTCTGTACGTATAAAAACGCTCATACACCCTTGCCAGGAAGGCATCATGTTCTTCAATTTTCATCCTGGCCGTTTTGTTTGTCCCGTCTATCTCAAGGATCCTGCGGCATAGCGATATCTCTTCGAGCGGGTCGACCAGGGTCAAGAGGCAGAGCATGGCAGGAACATTCTTTGGATATTCCTCTAGGATCTTGTCCAGATGCTCAAGTGCCTGATCATACTGCTGGTAATAATCATTATCATCGCTGAATGCATTATTCCTTGCAAAAGCGTTCGCAATGTTGTACCTCGGCTCCCACATCGTCGGCTCAAGCGAGAGCGCTTTTTCATGCACAAAAATGTCGCCAGACAATTTTGTGTGAGGGTTTGAAACCCCGCCATTTATGGCGACATTTTTGGCATCCTAAAAATCCGCTTTCAGTGGAAGTGCCCGTCAAACTCCGTGCTTTAGCACGGGGTAGGGCACTTCCGCGGATTTTTATGATAAAGAGGCTGGATAGTTGTAGTCCAGCCAATAGAGTAAGCATGGTTTATCAGGCTGACTGCGAACTCTGGCATGCCAGGATCATTATAGGTTCCAAGGTACTGGTATGCAAATGCCATGTTGTTCATCTCTACAGGATCTTTTGGCCCGCTTCTGGAAAGCCTGCCGATGAGCTCCTTTACCATACTGGCCCATTTTTTATGCTCCGGAGTAAGGCCAGTTCTTCTTGCGATGTATAGCCCGGCTGTGGCAAGAGAAATATCCCCTGGGTGTTGCTGGTAAATTGATTCTCCCAGGTCCAGGGTCTGCTCAGAATGCAGCCTGTCAAGCTTGTCAGGGATAAACGCGCCTTTTGAGATTATGATGTCAACTAGCTCAGATTGCTCCATAAGGTAGAGATAATCTGTAGCTGTTTTTAAGTGTTCTGCTCTATTATTCCGATGAATAGCACTATATCACACAAACGGCCATGTAGAAATCCTTTCGCTCGTCACGGACGAATCAATGGCATTTCATGCCAGAATCGTCCTGGAGCTGTGTTGTCTTACGATACAGGCAAGCACTCGCTGGCCATAAATGGCAAGGATTTCTACATGACCACACAAACCAAAACTATATATATGATAATGCTCTATGGGGGATTATGAGGATAGGGATAGTAGGGCCTGCGCATGTTGACAGGTTCTGCAAGCTGATGCGCTTTGTAAAAGAGGAATACCTGGACAAGGTATGTGATATTGCTGGATACATTGCCAAGACCAGGCATGAGATAATCATCGTCCCGCACAAGAAATCTATCTCAGAGCATTTTGCAAGGGCCTACCAGAGGAACGGCGGCAAGAAGACCACAGGCATCTTCCCCCTTGATGATATCGAGCGGGGATTCGATTTCCTGAACCAGGAGCTTGTCGATGAGCACATCAACAGCGGAACATGGCGCAACATTACCGAGAGTATGGATGAGAATTCCGACGTCCTGCTCTGCTTTGGCCTCACGCCCGGCACAGTGACCGAGATATGCCAGACCAAGTGGTACAAGGTCAAGAAAGTGTATATCATCGAGGACTTCATCTCAAGAAAGCTGCCTGAAGAACTCGATGCAAAGCTCAGGGTCGAGTACATCGCCTATGATGAGATAATGAAGAAGATAAAATAGCGGCGTTCTAAAGCATCAGACAAAGAGATCAGGGGGTATTTCTCATGTATCCCAGATCGGATTATAGGGTGTTTGGGCAACAATAACTGTAGAATTGTCCCTAAACCAGTTGTTCACTGCGAGCGGAACATCAACCGGTTCTCCGTCATTTATAGGCAATCCTGTTATTCTAACATTAGTTGCAACAAAATGCATGCAGTCAGAGTAATCCTCCGGGTCTGTAAGCACTTCTTCTACAGAAGCATAAGTTGTCTTTGGCCTGTCTTCTTTGCCTTCCTCAAAACTGACGTGCCCCGGGAAATTGATATCGTCCCAATCCCTGTAAAACATTGCAGGCCCTAAGAGTTCAACATTGCCGTATTGTCTCAAATCATCAGACAGGATCCAGTCAACGGATTGCTTAAGTGTCTGGCCTCTGGAAAAGACATCAGATATTGTCTCTCCCTTGCCTTCCCGTCCGATTATGGTCAGTGCCATGAACTCAGGCCATGCTATGCCGTAGATGCGATTGGCTGCAGCGATCTGTGGCCACCAGAACTCGCCGATGAGTCCAGACCCGCTGTCTCTTAATTCATTTAGGAATTGTTGGTATTCTGGAAGGATTGCTCTTAGATCACCAATGGCCGAACATCTCAATATTCCAGCCATCGAGGCGAATCTTTCAAGAGGTGATTCATGAGGTACATCTTTATATGGTTGTGTAGATGGAAAGTCAATATTGCTGAACTTCCGGGCATCTTCTTCTGTTCCATAATAATCTAATTTAAGGCCCGCTTGTTTTGCTCTGTTATGCGCATGTATCAGTTCTTCCAGTACTGCAAACTGCCCTTCTTTGAATAACATGTCGATAAATCCCTGATACTCCGGCAGTATCTCCAGGACCCTTTTTTCATGTTCACCGACTG
>CAZPXC010000107.1:0-3298 GCA_964590935.1 uncultured Methanosarcinales archaeon | reverse complement strand
GGGCATTTTCCGAAGGAAAATGACCGTCGAAGCCGTGGGTGGCTGGATTTTTTCATCAAGATACTACTTAGAAACCTGACATAACACTTTTGGCAATCTTTTTATATCCCTGCCTAATCCTTTCGTATATGCTCATCGATTATCACGTCCACACAAACTATACAGTCGATGCAGAGGGCACTGTAGACGAGTATTGCAAAGCTGCGGTAAAAAACGGATTTTCCGAGATATGCTTTACGAATCATATGGAGTGGTCTTGTGTCGCAGATGGGACATACGGGTTTGCGCTGAGGGATGAAAGCTGGAGACAGCATATAGATGAGATTGAAAGCGCAAGACAGCGCTACCCTGAACTTAGGATAAAGCTTGGGGTTGAGCTTGGGTATTTTGAGCAGTGGAGAAAAGACATTGTCTCTTTTCCAAAAAAATACCCTTTTGACTATGTCTTAGGCTCTCTTCACTGGGTGAACGGCAGGCTTCTGTCGGCTGTTGCGGGAGAGAAGAGGGAACGGCCGGCCGATTACGCAGTGATCTACCGCGAATATTTCAGGGAGCTTGACAGGATGATAAATATAGGCAATTTTGATTGTATCGGCCACTTTGACATCGTGAAGAAAAATATGCCGGGAGTTGACCTGTCCGAGTATATTGATGAAGTGCTTGTATGTATAAAATCGATGAAGAATCATGACATCGGATTTGAGCTCAACACCATGGGATGGGATTATCCCTGCAAAGAGCCTTTTCCATCGCCAGGGGTTCTAGGATTGCTACATGATGCAGGTATCAGAAAGGTCACAATTGGCTCTGATACTCACCATCCGCAGATGCAGGGATTCAGGATAAAAGAGGGAATCAGTCTCCTGAAGGATGCAGGATTCGATAAGATATGCACTTTCTTGAAGAGAAAAGCTAGGTATCATAATCTATAATCCGGTTTCTGCCAGTGAACCTACTTGAGATGCCTGTGATAATGGTAGTGTCCCTTACCCCGGGTATAGCTGCTGTGGGCAACGATGAACAGCAGGACAGAGATTATGTAGAATCCGATGGCAAAACCTATCTGATCGTCGAGCTGGTAGCGGATGCCCTGCACAAGAGTGAGCAGAAGCATGACCATGGCGACCACCATCGTGATATAATAGAGATGGGCATGATGGTAATGGTTCATGTATTGCTCCAGCTGGCCGTCCCAGGAGGTTGAACCGGCCGATGCCTTTTTTGCACTTCTTTTTTTGCTCATCTTCCGCTTAAGAATATGAATACAAGCCCTATCACGACAAACAATGCCATACCTATCATCCCTGTCCTGGCTATCCTGTTTGCGACAACATCCCCTATCTCATTCACCTTGTAGTTTATGTTTTCGATGACCTTCTTCTGGAAGAACTGTATGTTCTCGTTTATCGCAGATGTGTTCTGGTTGAAGTCGTGAAGCTCCTTTGCCAGGGAGCCCATGCTCTGCTTGTCTGCTGCAGAGAACATCTCGATTACATTATTGAGCCGCTTGACAACGATATCAAGTTCCTGTTTCTGCCTTGGCATCTCCGAGTTGATCTCTGACATCTTTTTCAGCGTCGTCTTGATATAGTCCAGTTCCTGATTGAGGAGTTCCCTCAGCTGAGTGTCATTGTCATCAACCCTGTGGTTGATCCCCTTAAGGTTATCCATAAGCTCTGCGAACTGCTGCGGTGAGATCCCTCCGCCAAGGCCGCTGCCTGTTGCAGCTGCGAGATTCGGATCCTTGACAAGCATCTGGTTTAGGACCTCCAGATTTGTTGCGAGAATCTTGATCTGTTCCTCCATCTTGGCATTTTCTTTGTTTTCGCCTAGAAGACCCATTTTGTATTCCTCCACCCATTTAACCTGGTAAAATAACCTAAGATAGGTCATATATAAAAATATTTCTTATTACACAGAAATGACTACAAAAGTTTTTAAAGATGAGTATACAAAAAATAAGAAGAAGGTGGGCAAACTTGATACAAAAGGAAAATACCGTTGTTCAGATTGACTGTGAGGAATGCCAGCTGTCGTTAAGCTCTGTTTTTCTCTCGAACGAGTGTATGAAATGCATCAAGGGAAAGGAATTTGACAGGCTTCGGCTGAAATCACGGCTCTTTACTAAAGAGTATGACAAGCACAACAGGCTGCTGACCGTGATCCCTTTCTTCATCGACGTCAGGCTTGGCGTGGTACAGGAAAAGGTAAAGGTCGTGTCAAGCTATACCATAGAGAAGACCGGGGCCAAGATCTACATCCTGAAGAGGCTGGACTCTGTCGGATACATCTACTTTGTCAAGATTCCTGAGGTAAATGTCACGTTCTCGCAGCTGTTTAAGTTTTATGATGAGGTTGAGGAGTTCAAGAAAACCGGAGAGACCAACAACCAGTACATAAAGAGATGGTACCTTGAATACGGCATACTTGAACACCTCCTTTTTGACGAGAAAGTGCTTGAGATAAACCTCAACCCTCCGGGATACAAGACCGCCATCAGGATAGTCCATGCTGATTTTGACGAATGCATATCAAACATATATCCTACTGACGATTTTTTGAATTACCTTGCAACAAGGCTGAAAATATCGACCGGCAGGCCGCTCAACAAGGCCCAGCCGCAGCTTGACGGTGAGATTGTCATCGAGCATGAGAAAGGGCGAGTTGCTGCGATAATCAACCCTTTTTCAGTGTTCGGCACAGGCTATTCCATAAGAAAGCACAGGAATAAGCCATGGACACTGCCGTTGTTCATGTCTGTAAAATCCATAAACCCATGGTTTGCAGGCCTGCTGTCGCTGGCCATCGCCCATGGCAGGACATTCTTATGCGCAGGCCCCAGGGGCTCGGGCAAGACAGCCCTGCTTGGCAGCCTGCTGCTTGAGATCCTCCCGAAATACAGGATAATAACTATTGAAGACACCCAGGAGCTCCCTATAGAGGCATACAAAAGCCTCGGATACGATATCCTGCCGCTGAAGGTCAGGAGCGCACTGCTGGAGCATGGTATGGAGATGCCGTTTGACACAGGCCTCAGGACATCCTTAAGGCTCGGCGATTCCTGCCTTATAATCGGTGAGATAAGGAGCAAAGAGGCCAAGGTACTTTATGAGGCCATGAGGGTAGGCGCGATGAGCAATTGCGTCGGCGGGACCATCCATGGCGACAGCCCTTATGGTGTCTTTGACAGGGTGGTCAATGACCTCGGAGTGCCGAAGGGCTCCTACAAGGTGACCGACCTTATAATCACTATGACCCAGATCAAGTCACCGTCAGGACAGTCAAGAGTAAGAAGAGA
>CAZPXC010000106.1:0-3392 GCA_964590935.1 uncultured Methanosarcinales archaeon | reverse complement strand
TCACTGAGGTAATGCGGTGTGACAGAGCCGTTGACGCAGCTCCCGTTTACCCAGCCAGTGCATGTAAATTCTTGCCAGTATCCGCCGAAACAGTAGATCATATTGGTAGAGGAATCCTCAGCGCATGACATATAGCTCCTTTTGGTAGGCAGCCTGGCTGACACTGTTGTTGCTGAGTCTGATGAGGGATTATATCTTACTATGGCATCAGTCTCCGGCTCATCTGTGCCAGAGCTGTTGTCGCCGCCGAAACAGTAGATCCTGTGCGTGGAAGAATCCTCTGCGCACGAGTGAAAGCCGATGATTGTCGGGTATGCTGCTGATTTTGTGGTTAGGGTTCCGCCGCCGCAGACACCTCCTTCATCAGTCTGGGTGTCACAATCATTGTCATAGCCGTCGCATGTCTCGAACCTGCCTGGGTAGCATGCAATACCACAAAATGTTGAATTGTCATCACAGTCCCCGTCGCATTCAATATCATAGCCGTCACCGTCATTGTCTGTCTCGATATTATCAAAATCAGAGCATGTCTCTGCAGTGCAGCTGCAGTCTGCCTGGCATGTGTTTGGCATATCGTGATAATCCCTATATGTGCCTGAATAGCAGTTGTCCAGGTTGTCGCAGTCAGTAGCTGAGCAGTCGCTGTCCTGGGAGCAGGCTGCACCACAATGCCCTAGCTGGCAGGTGTATGTACAGCTGCCTGCATTGACGCAATGGTCAGTGCTGCCACTGTACATGCTACCGCTGCATTCAGTGCACCAGTCACAGTTGGAATCAGCATTGCACGCTGACTGCGTGGAATAGCCTGAACAGACCGATGACTGGACCACTATATCCAGTGTCCTGTCAGAGCCTGACTGGTATGAGCTTGAAGTGTCCACAGAGCATCTCACTGTCTTTGTGCCTGCAGAGCCTGTATTGCATGTGAATCTTGCAATGTTTCCCGACCAGGAGCTGAATGTGCATTGCTGGGAACCTATGTAAGCCAGCCTGCTGTCGACCCCTGCTATGTTATAGGTGCATGAGAGAGTGATCTGTGAACTTTCAGCTGGAGAGCTGTCTGATACAGACACTGCTGTCACAGAGACCTTGCAGTCTGAGTCGCCGGGAAGGCCGTCCGAGCTGTCATATCCGCTTCTCCCGTTACAGTTCTCATCGATACTGTTGGTGCATATCTCGGTTTTTCCAGGGTTGATGTCCTGGTCCGAATCATCGCAATCATCATTGTTGGAAACATAGCCGCTAGGCTTCTCAGTTGCTTCTTTTGACACAGAGGCATTCCCATAGCCGTCAGAATCCTTGTCCCTGTAATACCTGCTTGTAGTGGTAGTGCTACTGCTGCTGCTTCCACCACCTCCTCCACCGCCACCTCCTCCACCCCCGCTGCTGCCACAGCCCTCATCAACTGTGCCATCGCAGTCATTGTCCTTGCCGTCACAGGTTTCGGTAGATGGTGCGTAATTATCTTCTCCTGCTTTCCATTCTCCGTTAGTGCATATCTCAATGTTGCCTGAGCAGAGGCCGTTCTGATTATCAGCAGGCTTGGTAAGATTGGCATCGGTGGTGCCGTCGCAGTCATTGTCATGGCTGTCGCAGCTTGTCTCTTCCCATTCAAATGGATTTGCTTCACCCGGGTCATTGCCACAGCAATCAAGGCTGCCTCCATTTCCTGTGTAGACAAAGCCAAGAGCAGAGCATCTCTCCGGGCAGTCATCCCCGCTAAAGCCCTCGTCAGTGTTGCCGTCACAGTTGTTGTCTTTCCCGTCACACACCTCTGTGTTTGTAGGAAACATCTGGTTGTCATTGTCATTGCAGTCACCGCAGGCCTGTGTCCAGCGGTCGTTGTCATTGTCAGCTGCGCAGTCAGGGGCATCGCAGTGATCGGTCTTGCCGTCGCAATCATCATCCCAGCCATTATCGCACAGCCCTGTTTCATTGTTTAGGCACCTGCATGTGTCCCCCAGGCACAGAAGCACCCTTGCAGGATCCTCTCTTTTTTCAAGTACAACCTTCTTGCTGTCCGCACTGTCTGGCATAACAATGACTGTAACAGGGAAATCAAGGGATTTATTGATGATATTGGTGCTGTTTTTGGTAGAATAGTTGATAATGAGCTTTTCATTGTCAGTATATATCCTGTTGACATATGAAGGCAGCTCCATCCCCAGGTCGCGTCGCATAGTATCTGATGAAGAATAAACCTCAGAAGCAGCCTGCACGATGGCATCGCTGATCTTATCTACATTGGCCATCCTGTCACTGTCAGAGCCCTCTGAGGCAAGGCCATAGAGATAATATCCTACTGGTATCATCAGGCCAATCATGGCCACGATAAAGAACAGGTATTCAAAAGCAACCCTTCGCATTTTCCACCCAAAACGATTATGATATCTGAAATATGATATGTGAAAACAATAATATTTATAAATTATTCCATTACTTAATAGATTGTCCTCCCATAATCACTGCCTAGAAGGCATTTATATTATGTAAATACTCATTTTTTATCCCAAAATCATAAAATGGGATAAATTTTTAATGAAATTTATCCTGAAAATGCAAAAAATATTTATTCGGTTTTTGATTATCTCATAAAGTCTGGGTACTGTCTGTTCACCGAAGAATTTATAAACTGTTCAGGCATAATGAACTAAATGAAGCGCACGTTGAGGTTGTTAAGATGGCTGAAGATGTTATGACGGCTGAAAAGCTTGAGGATATCATTGCAAGAGAAAGGCTCACTAACAGGAACAGGCTGTGGAAGAGAGTCAGGAGAGGGTTTAAATATCTTTCCGCAGGGGTAGCTGGATGGGTGATAAGCAGCCTTCCTGCCAATCTTGACTACCTTGTCAAAAAGGCAATGGCAAGGGACCTGACAATAGGGTGGGATGCCTCAAGCGGGACAGTAACTTTTTACAAGGTGTACCATGGCACTGCCAGCCGTAACTATCCTGACTCTAATACAGTTCCAGTAGGAGACCTTACAGACCCTAACCATCCGAAAATTACACTACATAACCTGTCTGATCAGGGAAAGGTGTATATTGCAGTGACAGCGGGAAATAGTGCGGGAGAGAGCGGCTTTTCCAACGAGATCTGTGATCCGGACAATGAGGTCCCTGTGATCTCCAACAACCAGGGAACGGGTTATGTAAACGGCCCGAATCTCCAGGTCTCCGGAACCGCTACAGACAATATAAGTGTCAATACAATTGAGGTCAAGGTTGATGGTATGATCCGTCCGGTAAATGTACAGGGAACATTCAGCAGCAAGACCTATGACACCGGCCTGATAAATGTTGGTGCTGGTGAACACACAGTCAGTGTCACAGCCATTGATTCTTCAGGGAATACAAGTATTTTTGGCTATTCACAGATTAATGTTGATACTT
>CAZPXC010000105.1:0-3508 GCA_964590935.1 uncultured Methanosarcinales archaeon | reverse complement strand
TACATGCGACCCTGACGAGAACTGCTCAACTTGCGAAGAAGACTGCGGTACATGCCCTTCATTCTGCGGCGACGGAACTTGCAATCAAGACGAGAACTGCTCTACATGCGAAACTGACTGCGGCGCTTGCGAATATCAGATAGCAGCATGCACGCTTGACGACAAAAGCTGGGATGAAAACACTGAACTGGGCTCAGTATACGACCTGATAGACTGTTTTGATGATCCTTTGTCAATGCCGTTGACTTTCTATGCAACAGGCAACAGCACAATAAACGTAAATATCAGGTATGGTATTGTAAATCTAACCCAGCCCACGAGTTGGACAGGATCTGAAAAGGTCACTTTCCATGCTATTGCAGCAGACTACAGGACAGCATCGACAAATGAGGTTACATTGAGCGTTTTTGGCTGCGGTGATGACATCTGCAGTTCCGGTGAAACATGCGAAACCTGCGAACAGGACTGCGGTGAATGCCAATCATACTGCGGAGATGACAGCTGTGACGCAGATGAAACATGCTCAAACTGCCCCGAAGACTGCGGAACATGCTCCGATGGCTCTGGTTCGGGTTCAGGCTCTGGCTCAGGATCCGGTTCAGGTCCAGCAGGCACTTCAACTGCCCCGAAAGATTCCAAGACAAAAATATGGACACAACTGCATAAAGATGAGGAGATCAGCTGGAACATCACAGATTTCACAGTGACCAGCTTCAGCAGCTCAGTAGAGAAGGATTCATCAGATGCAAAGATCGTGATAGGTATCCTTAAACAACCGCCGGGTGTTAAGGATGCAGACAACGCTTATCAATATCTAAATATCAGGTCAGAAAACATGAACCTGACCAATATATATATAGGCTTCAGGGTAAACAGCTCATGGGCAAATGACAAGATAATAACCCTGTCACATTTCAGCGACAGCTGGATAGACCAGGCTACAACCTTGGTCAGAAAAGATCCTGATTATTCGTATTATGAGGCAAGTGCATATGATCTCGGCTATTTTGCGATTAGGGCAATAGTTGAAAAAAATAATAATTCCGCTGAGGAAGCAATCACTCCGAATGTTTCTGCCAATGAATCTGGCAATAATCCTGAGACCGCTGAAAAAGCGCCGCTGGAAGAAGAACCCGCACCAATCGAAAACCCTCCTAGAGATTATGTAAAGACATTTTCTATAATCTTTGTCATTGTAGCCCTGGGCTCTGCAGTATCTATACTGACTATAAACTATATCAGAAAAAAGGGTAGAAGCAAGTCAAGAAAACAGTAGCACTCCAGTCATCACTGGCTGGACGGATATATCTCTATCGACGACCAACAGCAAAAAAATGGAATTTTTTGTGCGCACTTTACTTAGGTACTAAAAAATTAGTCATTCTTATCAGGTAGTAAAAATTATAGAAACCTTTATAAATACCTTCAATACCCCACAGACAATTTTGTTTAAAAACTTGTTGGAGGGTATTTAACATGAAAAACAATGTATTCTTAAAAACAGGCTTTACAATATTTGTTCTACTGCTCGCATTCCTGACGCTGCCAGGCATAGGCATGAGCGCTGAACAACCGCATAATTGCAGGTTGTATGCATCAATATCTGATGACTATCCTGATGGATTCCTGGAGGACCAGCTCATCGACGAACCTAATTCCCTAAAATATCTTGCCCAATCAAGCAACATAGACGGGTGGGGGATCGCATCATATTATGATTATGGAGATACTCCAAGCATCGAGAGGGATGCTGCACGCGCCTATGATGATACACACTATAGTGATACAGTCGACAGTTTTAGCGTGACAGAACCGAAGATCGTTCTTGCCCATATAAGAAACTGCGTATCTGGGTGCTGTGACCATGGTGGATATACTGTTACCAACCCGCATCCGTTTTATATGACTAAAGATGGCCGTACCTGGACATTTGCCCACAATGGCGCGGTAAGCAAGTCAAGGCTATACAGCCTTATCGATCCTGCCTATCTTGCTGCAAATCCTCCGACAGGTTCCGGTATAGCCGAGTGCGATCCATCAAATTCTAACCTGGTTGTTGATAGCGAGCTTTATTTCAGATACATCATGCAGAAGGTCGAAGAGAACGACTGGAATGTTGAGGATGGCATTGCTGAAGCCGTCAATGACATGTTAGATGCCGGTGAGACAGGCGCCATAAACTTTGTGATGAGTGATGGTGACACTGTCTGGGGTTTCCGCAAAGGCAACACACTGGCTTACAAATATGATCCGGTGGCTGGATATTCAGAAGTGGCTTCACAGGCACCTGACAGTTCCGGAGGCTGGGTAACCATGTCCGATTACCAGCTCGTCACCTTACATAATGATGCAGCTCCGGAGCTGATAGATGATATAAGGGATTATGTACCCCAAGAGGCGCCTCAGGTATCCAATTCCAATCCTTTCAACGGAGAATCGGATGTATCAACAGGCATTACCCATCTTTATTTTGATCTGTCTGATGCAAATTCTGATCCAATGGATTATACAGTGACAACCAGCCCAGATATCGGTTTTGACAGCGCTAGCAGTGTTTCAGACGGCAGCTATTCGCTAGCTGTGAGCGGCCTGCAGGAGTACACAACCTACACATGGCATGTCAGTGCCACAGACGGCCAGGACACGACTGATGAGACCTATTCATTTACAACAGGTCAGGCTCCTGAACCAGAAGAATGGGGCTTTCCTGCCTGGTCATACCGTAAAGAGATAACGATTGACCATACGCAGGTTGCACAAGACCTTACAGACTTTCCGGTATTGATCGATATTGATGATTCTGATCTAGAAGCACATGCCCAGTCAGATGGAGATGATATCCTGTTTACTGGCGATGATGCTGTGACTAAACTTAACCATGAGATCGAATCATATGACAACGGCAACCTTGTCGCCTGGGTCAATGTTCCATTCTTATCATCAACAGAAGACACTGTATTGTATATGTATTATGGCAACAGTGGTGCAGCGAACCAGGAGAACCCTGAAGGTGTGTGGGACTCTGATTATCTGGCAGTCCAACATCTGGAAGAAACATCAGGCACAGTGTTTGATTCTACAGCAAACAACAATGATGGGACAGCAATAGGAAGCATGAACCAGGATGCTGTTGGAAAGATTGACGGTGCTGATGAGTTTGACGGTAGCGATGACCACATTGAACTGCCACAGGTATTCACAGATGAATCACAGTTCACAATGGAAGGCTGGCTGTACACAGGAGATAAGCAGGGTTATGCTGTATCGCAGCGCGACAGCTCAAAACACGGGGCTTTCCTGCAGTATTATCCTGGTACTTTCCAATTGTATGTTGACAACATACATATTGTAAGATCCGCTTCAACAAATGAATGGCACTATGTTGTCGGAACATTTGACGGGACAACCGCCAGGCTCTATGTTGATGCAGGAACACCGGCTGAATCCTCAGCATGTATAACATGGCCTAATGAAAATACTTACGTGGGAGACCGGTCTGCACTCAACA
>CAZPXC010000104.1:1936-3688 GCA_964590935.1 uncultured Methanosarcinales archaeon | reverse complement strand
CACGGCGCTGAGGGCGCCTGCCGAACCAGCGCCAATGAAAAGATTTCTTTTTGAGTAGTCCTTCGGGCTGGCTTGTCCCACTCGAAGGAAATGTGCAACAACAGAAAAAATCCAGCCGTGGCTGGATTTTTTTATCAAAGATGTATTTTGAAACTTTACCATAGCAAAAAATATATAAACACTTCTGAGGTTTTTGCTGTCATGGAACCTGATTATGGAAAACTCGGATTCAGATGCGGTATAGAGATACACCAGCAGCTTTCCGGGAAAAAGCTCTTCTGCGGCTGCGATGCCATAAACAGCGCCAAAGATCCGGATATCAAGATAAAAAGAAGGCTGAGGGCTGTTGCAGGCGAGACAGGAAAGATCGATGCCGCCGCAAGGCATGAGATGAAAAAAGGCAAGCAGTTCGTCTATGTCGCAAGCTCAGAGGACACGTGCCTTGTGGAGTTTGATGACGAGCCCCCGCATCCGATGAACCAGGCCGCGCTTGACACAGCAATCGAGGTTGCCCAGATGCTGGGCGCGAAGATAGTCGACGAGATCCAGGTCATGAGAAAGACAGTTGTGGACGGCTCGAACACATCAGGGTTCCAAAGAACAGCCCTGGTCGGCTATGATGGCCATGTCGACACATCCAAGGGAAAGGTCAGGATAACAAACATCTGCATAGAGGAAGAGGCTGCCCAGAAGCTTAACGAAACAGAGAGCAGCGTAACATACAAGCTTGACAGGCTCGGCATCGCCCTCATAGAGATAGGGACCGAAGCAGACATCAAGAGCCCGGAGCATGCGAAGGAGACAGCTGAAAAGCTCGGGCTTATCCTGCGCTCGACAGGAAAGGTAAAGAGGGGCCTGGGGACCATCAGGCAGGATGTCAACATATCGATAAAGGGCGGCGCAAGGACCGAGATCAAGGGCTTTCAGGACCTAAGGTCGATCCCGAAGGTGATAAAAAAAGAGACGGAAAGGCAGCTCGGCCTGATAAGGCAGAACAAGAGGCTTAAGCCAGAGGTAAGAAAAGCAGAGCCTGATTTCACGACGTCATTTCTCAGGCCAATGCCGGGCGCTGCACGCATGTATCCAGAGACTGACATCGCGCCGGTAAAGCCGGTAATAAAAAAAGTTGCGACCAGGGAGCTTATATATGATATTGCAGCGAGGCTGAAAAAGCAGTACAGCATGAGCAGTGATCTTGCAAACGCTGTTGCAAGGTCTGACAGGTCCGGATTGTTCGAGAGCCTCGCAAAAAAGTTCAAAGGCGTAAAACCTGGATTTATCGCCGAGGTGCTTGTCTCCTATCCCAGGGAGCTTGCCAGGGATTACAGCTCATGCGACCCGGCAAGGATCACAGAAGAGCACCTTCAAGAAGTGTTCACAGAGCTGGATAAAGGCACTATTGCAAAAGGCTCTGTCCTCAAGATACTTGCTGATATTGCTCTTGGAAAAAAGATTGATATCAATAAGTACAGGCTGGAGCAGGTCGATGACCTCGAGGAGAGCGTCAGGAAGATAGTTGAAAAGAACAAAGATGCAAGCGTCGGCGCCATAATGGGCGAGGTCATGAAAAAATACAGGGGCAGGGTTGACGGTAAGCAGGCCAGCGAGCTTGTGAAGAGATTCTTGAAAGAGAAATAGGCTTAATCCTACAAGTAGAGTTAGCATCAGTATGCGATGTTTCTAAAGGGATATTTTTTCTGCAGGTGCAACAAGCCAGCCCGACGGGCGTCTCAATCAAAATTTTTTAATGGC
>CAZPXC010000104.1:0-1836 GCA_964590935.1 uncultured Methanosarcinales archaeon | reverse complement strand
CTGCAGGTGCAACAAGCCAGCCCGACGGGCGTCTCAATCAAAATTTTTTAATGGCGCAAGGCCACAGGCGCCCTCAGCGCCGTGCTTAAGTGGCCTTGCTGCCATTATTAAAAAATTTTGTTGCACCAACAAAAAATCAACATTGCATTGCAGTGCTCGAGCTTGGAATAATTTGAGTGCTAAAGTGAAGCCATAAAAAAAGTAAGATTTATATACTACCTATATAAAACAATTACCCAACATATTCTTTGGGTGGGATGAAATGGAAGAAACAGAGTATGAGAAACGATATTTCTGCAATCAGGAAGATGATGTCGAGCATGACAATCCTGAATGGGACGACAGCTCTTTCGCAGAATATGATGAGGACTAGAGCCTTTACTTTATTTTAATTTTTTTAATATATCCTCGAATATTTCCTTTATTGGCCTCTCACCGTCGATCTTCAGAAGGATGTTCTTTTTCCTGTAATAATCAGTAAGGGGCTCTGTCTCGCTGTGGTATATCTCAAGGCGCTTTCTTATGGCCTCTTCCCTGTCATCGTCCCTTATTATAAGCCTGCCCCCGCACTCTTTGCAGACGTTGTTTTGGTCCATGCCGTCCTGGTATATACTGTATATCCTGCCGCATTTCTCGCACGTCCTCCTTCCGGAGATCCTCTTTACAGCTTCCCTGTCCGATATGTGTATCTCGATCACCCTGTCTATGGCTGCAAAGCTTTCCAGGGCATCAGCCTGTGATATGTTCCGAGGGTAGCCGTCAAGGATGAAGCCCTCTGAGCAGTCCCTCTCACCAAGCCTTTTCCTGACGACCTTGTCTATGACCTCATCAGGGACAAGCTGGCCTTTGTTGATGTATGCGGATGCGGCTTTTCCCAGCTCTGTCATATCTTTTAGGTTCTGGCGCAGGATATCCCCTGTCGATATATGGGGGATATTGAGACTTTCAGAGAGAAGCGATGCCTGCGTCCCTTTCCCGGACGCCTGCACCCCGAGCATGATGAGTTTCATCCAGTGCCAGGAGACAAGGTTATATTTATAATTAACTAAATGACCTACTCCCCCACCTAAAGGTGGGGGTATCTAAGCCAAGGCCGCGCCATGATGCTCTTTCTGATTCTTTATGTAGTTGAATACTGTGCCATATTCGTTGTATCCAACAGTCGTGGCACACCCTCCACAACACCACAGATGACCTTGAGGGAGTCGAAGCCGACTCTTGGAATGACTCTTGAAGAACCTGTATGCAGAACCGCCTTTTATCAGTTGAAGGCCCATCGAGTCAGTGATATTGTGAGGCTGGGTCACCATCATATGCACATGGTCAGGCAGAACTTCCAATACATGGATTTTTATATTATGACGTTTACATACATTTCTGATTGATGCCAGTACAATGTTATGTTGCTTGAATTTGCGAAACATTTTATAACGATATTTGGTTGCAAATTCCATATGCCAGAAATTTATGCCCACTTTGTGGCTGTAGTGTTTCAGGTTTGTCATTTTCGTCCTCCACGGACGAAAGCTAACGCTACTTTGGATGGTAGATTATTGCGCTGTTTCGACCGCAGTTTTATACTGCGGCGAAGCCGCAAAAAAATCTTTCTAGAAATAACGGCCTGAAGGCCGGGGAATTAGACCCATGTGCTCGCTACGCTCGCATTAAATATCATTACCGAGACTTGTTTGGAGAAGGTTATTACCCCAACTTTTATATCTTGGATTATCTTTCCCCCAGATTAAATCTAGGTATACCGGATAAAACTTAATACTAATTTTTTGGCATATTTTCCTTATTATATCTTGTATTGATTCGTATTTTTCTTTTGATTTT
>CAZPXC010000103.1:0-3761 GCA_964590935.1 uncultured Methanosarcinales archaeon | reverse complement strand
GCAGCCGTGAAACCATAAAAATCTATTAGATTTTTAGGGTACCAAAAATGTTTCATTTTTGAGTATGGAAAAATTTCTTTGGCACTATAAGAAAAGAGTAGATTGATAAACAGATACGTAACGATGCTAACTCCAACTGTAGTAAGTTTTTAGATAAAGCCTATCATACCAAAAGATTTATAAATTTCTTTCTGACGTATTATAGACATATGAAAAAACTTGTTTTTTTGCTGGTATTTATCGTAATTATAGGTTGCAAGCTCAGCACAAACCCATATGATAACCTTGACTACAGGCAGGGCACTGAAGGCCTGGTCGTTGATTTTGCCCAGAACAGCCCGATGCAGAAGGTCTATGAGGACAGCAAGCTTGGCCTGGTGCTTGAGGTAAGGAACAAGGGTGCCAATGATATTGAGGATGGAGATGCCAGGATATATCTCAGCGGCTTTGATCCGGAGGCAATACACTTTTCCGGGGTTTCCGGCGGAAGCGTGACTCTGGATGTTCCCGCTGTCCTTGGCAAGAGCCCTTATATGCCCGACGGCGGCTATGATGCCTTGGATGTGCCGGAAGACAGTCCTGTAAGGGTTCCTTTCGGTGACAGCTATACTGCCAAGATAATGGCGACCAGCTGCTATGTCTACGAGACGATCGCCACGCCGACTGTGTGCGTTGTTTCAGATCCTGCAGCTATATACAAGGACAATATCTGCGAGCCGTCCACCATAACGATGTCAAGCCAGGGCGGCCCGGTCGCGGTTACAAAGGTCGAGGAAGAGGTCATGCAGCAAAAGCTGAACTTTATAATAACTGTCCAGAATGTCGGCGGCGGAAGGGTCATAGACAAGGAGCAGATGGACAGGTGCCCGAATGACCTGGACCACAACACGGTCGATGTTGTCGATGTCAAGGCAGAGCTCAGCAGCGGGGGCGAGCCAGAGTGCAGCCCGTCTGACAACAGGCTGCGCCTGGTCGACGGCAAGGGAGTGATATTCTGCAAGATACCTGTCGAGCTTCATACTTCGTATACAGCACCTCTGGTGATAACCCTTGATTACGGCTACAGTTCCAGTGTAACGAGGGACATCGAGATAGTGCGCCCCCCGGGGAGTGCTAAAAATACTCAATAAACCAAAAATTATATAAACCACAGTTTGAATAATCAATAAAAAGGCAAGAGGAGGCTTAAAAAAATGAAAATCACCTATGTGCTTGCAATCATCCTGATCATGGTGTTTTCTATAGGTGCCCAGTGCAGCAGGAGCCAGGCAGACAGTACTGTGGAAGCGCCATTTAACGGGGGTATCGAGGGGCTTGTTGCGGAGTTTTGGCAGATCGGCTCTGTAAGCGATACAGGCCCGGACAACCAGGTCTGGGAGGATGAGTCTTTCCCGGTGCAGGCAAGGGTCATGAACAAGGGCGAATATACCATCCCTGCGCATGATGTGGAATTTGAGATACAGGGCATATCGCAGAGCGATTTTACAGGGATTGACTTTACCGCTGACAATGATGAGGAGATAGACGGAGTTTCAGAGTTCCTTCCTGACGGCGGAGAGATAACTGTAGACTTTGGAGAAGCGCATTACAACAACCTTGTAGGAACGCACTATGATGCGAACATAAAGTTAAATTACATCTATCCGTATGAGACCTATATCAACATCCCGAAGGTCTGCTACAAAGAGGACATAAAGGACAACACGTTCTGCAATGTGGATGAGACAAAGCAGGCATTTGCATCAGGCGGGCCGCTCGCTGTCGGCACGGTCACGGAAAGCTACATCGGCAAGGGCAAGATCATGCTTGAGATACCTATAAGTAATGTTCAGAAGGGCAAGGCAAAGGCGTACAAGAACGATGAGTTCGAGACGATGTACGACCAGGTCGCGTTCAGCATAGATGACCCTGACTGGGAATGCCAGGCGAGGGGCAACCCAAGCGTTGCAAGGATAACCAGGCCACAGGGCGAGCCGGGCAACGAAGAGGCAGTGATAAGGTGCATAAATGAGCATCTCGAGGCAGGGGCCCTGTACCAGAGGGCAATCACCCTAAAGCTGAGCTACTATTACAACGACTGGATAACACAGACAGTGAGGATAAGGGAGAACCCTGATTAGACATTTTATTGTTCTTTTCTTTTTTTAGTAAAACATATTAATGAAACCATTTTAGAGGTTGTCCTATGAAAAAACCGCTGGTTGTTCTGATCAGGGACGGATGGGGATACAGGAAGCAGAAAAAGCTGAACGCTATTGCCAATGGGAACACAAGAAATACCAATCTGCTCATGAAGAAATATCCCCATATCCTGCTTCGTGCGTCCGGCACCGCTGTCGGACTGCCTCAGGGCTTTCAGGGAAATTCTGAAGTAGGGCACCTGACGATCGGCAGCGGAAGGATACCCAGGCAGGCCCTGGTGAGGATCGACGACAGCATAAAAGACGGTACGATAAGGAAGAACAGGGCGCTGATTGCAGCTATCAATAACTGCAAAAGGCATAAGAGCAGTATGCACCTTATCGGCCTGCTCCAGACAGAGGGTGTCCATTCCCGCGCAAATCATCTCTATGCGCTTCTTGATATGTGCAGAGAGCACAGCATAAATGATGTTCTTGTCCATGTCATAACAGACGGAAGAGATGCGCCTCCTACAGCTGGAAAGGCCAAGATAAGGCTCCTCGAGAAAAGGCTGAAAGGCATGGGAAGGATCGCGACAATAAGCGGCAGGTATTATGCGATGGACAGGGACAAGAGATGGAAAAGGACAAAAAAGGCCTATGATGCAATAGCAGAGGGCAGGGCAGGGATAATTGTGCCTCTTGATAAGCTCTATGCAAAAGGCGAGACCGACGAGTTCCTTTTGCCGCGCAGGGCAGGATGGTACCCAGGCATGGATAAGAATGATTCTGTCATATTCTATAATTTCAGGACAGACAGGACCAGGCAGCTGACGCAGGCCCTGGTCGAGAAGAAGTTTAAAGGGTTTAAGAGAAAGCTGCGAAAGCTGTTTTTTGTCGCCATGACGCAGTATTACAGGCCGATGGATGCGCATGTCGCGTTCAGGGAGGAAAAGATGAAGAGTCTTCTTGGAGAGGTCATCAGCAGGCACGGCCTGAGGCAGCTCAGGATATCAGAGACAGAGAAATACGCGCATGTGACCTTCTTCTTCAACGGCGAGAACGAGGTCCCTTACAAGGGCGAGGACAGGATACTCATCCATTCGCCAAAGGTTGCAACCTATGACCTGATGCCGGAGATGAGCGCCTACAAGATCACAAATAGGGTTATCAGGGAGATGGCAAAATATGATGTTGTCATCATGAACATAGTCAACGGTGATATGGTGGGGCATACGGGCATTATAAAGGCGTGCCTGAAAGCAGTGGGGGTTGTTGATGAATGCGTTGCAAGGATAGTCAAGAAAACGCTTGATCTGGACGGCACTGTCCTTGTCTTTGCAGACCACGGCAATATAGAGGACCAGACACCGAGATGGAGGACATCACACACGACCAATCCAGTGCCTTTTATCCTCGTCTCAAATGAAAAGCATAAGCTCGTAAACCATGGCGGGCTTTGCGATATCGCGCCCACGGTCCTTGGCCTGCTGAAGATCAAAAAACCAAAAGAGATGACAGGCAGGAGCCTGATATCAAGATGACCTTTCTTTCATGGAACGTAAACGGCATAAGGGCAGCGCTCAAGAAGGGGTTTATGGATTCTGTGAAAAAGGAAAACCCCGATATCCTCTGCCTGCA
>CAZPXC010000102.1:0-3777 GCA_964590935.1 uncultured Methanosarcinales archaeon | reverse complement strand
TTTTAAGTCAGGTTCGAAATTTTCTCTTCAAGTGCAGCAAGCCAGCCCGAAGGGCAGCTGTAACAGAAATTTTTTCATGGCGCAAACTGGCAGGTGCATTACAGCACCGTGTTGAAGCCAGTTTGCAGCCGTGAAACCATAAAAATCTATTAGATTTTTAGGGTACCAAAAATGTTTCATTTTTGAGTATGAAAAAATTTCAATTGCACTATCAAGAAAAAATCAAACATTGTACCATCAGGAAAAAATCAACATTGGAATACTCAAAAACTTCACATAATTGAAAACCTATATTCATTCCTCTTCCAAAGAAATTGTCTCCTCGTCCGCATCCATGTCAAAGCTGTCTGTGTATGTGCTCCTCTTTTTCATGCCGCGAAGGATCTTGTTCATTGATGCAAGGAAATCAGATAGATATTTAAATATTCTTGTTTTTTAATCCTGCATGGGCATCGCAGAAAACATAGAAAGCATAAGAAAAAGGATAGAGGGCGCAGCAAAGGGGCGCAATGTTGTACTGATGGCAGTCACCAAGAAGGCAAGCATCAGACAGATAAGGGAATCTATCGGCTGCGGCATTAATGTCATCGGCGAGAGCAGGGTCGATGTAGCCATAGATAAGTTCTTCAGGCTGCCTGTGGTCGAGAAACACATGATAGGGCACCTCCAGTGCAACAAGGCGAAGCTTGCTGTGCAGCATTTCGACGTCATCCAGTCGGTCGATTCGCTGAAGCTGGCAAAGGAGATCGACAAGAGGGCAAAGGGCCTTGATAAGGTGATGCCTGTGATGATCGAGGTAAATGTCAGCGGCGAGGACCAGAAGTACGGGATAAGCCCTCTCGAGACCGAGCACTTTTATGACAAGCTGTTGAAGCTGACCAACATAAAGGTCACCGGCCTGATGGCCATGGCCCCATACGTCGCACCTAAAGAGACCAGACCCTATTTCATAAAAATGAAAAGATTAAATGATGTTCTGAAACTGCCGCACCTTTCGATGGGGATGAGCAATGATTTCGAGGTCGCAGTCGAGGAAGGAAGCACGATGGTCAGGATCGGCACCGCGATCTTCGGCTGAAAAACATTTCATTAAACAATAAATTTAAATAGTATTAATTTCGTAAATGCAATTGTAACTTCATTTTGACAAAAACGAGGTGGTTACAATAGCGAAGAAAAAAGCAAGAAAGAAAAAACCAGTGAGAAAAAAGAAACCAGCAGCAAAAAGAAAACCAGCGAAGAAAAAAGCTGCCAAAAAGAAAAGACCAGCAGCAAAAAGGAAGACCGTGAAGAAAAAAGCTGCCAAAAAGAAAAGACCAGCAGCAAAAAGGAAACCGGCGAAGAAAAAAGCCGCCAAAAAGAAAAGACCTGCGGCAAAGAGAAAACCGGCGAAGAAAAAAGCTGCCAAAAGAAGGAGAAGATAAAGCATTTGAATAACCTTTCAAAATTCATCACCGATGAATTTTGTTTTGGTTTTCAAATCTACAAACTCCTTTAAGGGTTTTTTGGTCTCGCAATAGAAATGAAATGTGAAATTTGCAAGAATAAGATTGAAGAGACCTTTTTGAAAAAGATTTCAGGCACTTTTGTCAAGGACAGCAAGGGGAAAAAACACATCATCTGCAACGATTGCCAGAAGAAGTATCCCGACAAGGAAGAGCTCCTAAAAAAATTATAAAGGGTTGGCGAGGTTCATCATAAGATGGGAAAATTAAAAAACGTAATTCTCGGGATCGCGATCGCCATAATATTCGCTTTTTTCATAGGATTCGGGATAAATGCATTCTACACATCACCTACTATTGATAAGTTCTGCAATGGGATCAATACTACCATCCTGACTGATTCATGTCCAAAGAGTGATGTCGTAAAAGCTGTTCCTGTCGACAGGCCATTTGAAACATGCTACTGCGATAGCAACTGTAATGCCACAACATGCGTTGAGACGAACAGATGTTACAAGACCAACCCAGCATATACAGAATGCCAGACCCGGTTTAATGATGCCACAGAGGGATACACAAGAAACGTGTTCATCATCGCCTCAATACTTGGCCTGATAACCATGCTTGTGGGCGGCTTTATCCTGAGCCATGAATCTGTCTCTCCCGGCCTGATGGGAGGCGGATTTATAACAATAGTGTATGGCGTCATAATATACTGGAGATATGCCGGCAGCAAGCTCAGGTTCATCATCCTGGGAGTGATTCTAGCTATGCTTATCTATGTCGCCTACAGGAAATGGCCTGGTGAGAAGAAGAAGTAGGAATCTTTATATCTTATTCTGTCTTTCTTTATCCTTGTATGAATATCCAGTGCCTAAAATGCAAGGGCCGCGGATTCTGCGGCAGGACATATTGTCCCCACATCCTCAAGGCCGAGTCGATCTTCAAGGCAAGGGAATACATCAGGGGCAGCGAGTTTGAGAGCCAGAGCCCTGCGCCCTTTGTCGGAAGATACGGCTATCCCAGGGTGAATGTAGGGATACTCGCCCCGCCTGAAAGGATGGAAAATACATGGGAATTCGATGCCCCCTCGCATTGGAGCAAAGAAAATTTCTCGATAGGCAGGATAGTCCAGCTCAGGAGCATGCTTGTAAACTCAAGGTTCAGGACAGATATAAGGAAAGAGAGCAGGTTCCTGGAGATAAGCAGGGAGATAAGCATGGCCTCCAGACCTGTCGACATCGAGGTCAGGCTTGAGGACAAGCCGAAATTCCGGCTGAACACAAGCGCAGATACAGCGCCTCACGGCCCGAATGCTGTTCTGCAGGATGCAGGCATCACCAGCAACCCGAAGATAAGCCAGAAGGTGGACAAGACTGTAAGCGATACTGACCTCAAGGCCAATGATGCGCTCGTATACCTCTACAACAACAGGTTCGACGAGAACTTCCTTACAAGGGTGCTGTCTGTCGGCAACCTCGGCATCAAGAAGAACAGGAGGCTGGTCCCCACAAGATGGTCAATAACTGCAGTCGACGACGCCCTTGGAAAGAATATCTGGAGCAGCATCAGGGACAGGCCCAGCATCAATGACTATGCAGCGTACTTCGGCGACTACCTGGGAAACTACTATCTGATTCTCATGATACCTGAGATATGGAGCTATGAGCTGTTTGAGACATACATGCCGAAGGCAAGCTGGAACACTGACGACAAGGTGAATTACATGACAGATTATGAGCCGTACGCCGGCAGGAAAAGATATGCAGACAACTGCGCCGGCGGATACTACTCTGTCCGCCTGGCAGTCCTTGAAAAGCTAAAGGAGCTGAAAAGGCAGGCAAGCTGCCTGGTGATAAGGGTCATCACAGGTGATTATTCTGTACCATTGGGCGTATGGGTAACAAGGGAGGCAGCAAGAAAGGCCCTGGCAGGCAGGAAGATAACCTTTGCATCGCTCGACCTGATGCTTAGGTATGCGACTGCCTTGGCAAAAAAGAAGTTTGGGCTCAGGCTTGACAGCATACTGGGCAGCAGTATCATGCTAAAACAGCTCAGGACCCAGAAAAAATTGAGTGGGTATTTCTGATTGTTAGATGGTTCAGTAATTATGGATATAGGTGAAAAAATAACAACATTTATATACAAATCGCTATTCAACAGTAACAAAATGGAACCTATAACCAAAAGACAATTCCTTGAATCCATTGTTAAGCATGAAATAAGCGCTGATGATATGCAGCAGTTAGATAATATAGCTGGCGGCAATCTGGCTGCTGTTGCTGATATTGCAGAAAGGGCTAATGTCAATAGGCGTGATTTTCTCAAGTAC
>CAZPXC010000101.1:0-3813 GCA_964590935.1 uncultured Methanosarcinales archaeon | reverse complement strand
TCTGTTGCACGATAAAAAAGAGAACGTAATGAATGAAAATTTTATTTTTCACACCAAAATGTTTTTATAATCCTTCTATGCCCCATCTGAAAATGTCACAACCAATCAGTAGGAGAAAGTTTCTTAGTCTAGGCAAGAGGCTGGCACTTTTCTCTTTTGCCCCTATAGCATCGATGAAGATTCCCGGCCTTGATGATCAGCTCAGGCCTGGTGGGTTTATCCCTGAAAAACAGATACCTTTCATAAAGCCGGAATGGCTTACAATCCTTTCAGAAGGCGTTTATTATTACCCCAAAACAATGCAACACTTTGATGACCTGAAGGATGATGAGCTAGAGGGTCTGGTATACAAGGCCCTGAAGGATGCGATGGATATGAATTTTTGCATTCTAAAAGGAACTGCTGCACCTAATACCGAGAACCTGAACACCGCTGTTAAGATGAACAAGACAGCCCAGTTCATAACTGAGCATTGCTCAGGGCGTTACCAATTCAGTGAGAGCTTTCCACCTGTATATTTCACCCAGGACCCTATGCGCGGACAGATACTCATGGACATGCCAATGTTTGCCCATCTCTATTACCTGCAGCCAAAGATGTTGGGGGAAGACTTTTTGAGGTTTGATGCTTTCGATGTGGAGCTCATCGAGTCATCATTGACATACTTCAACAGGGCATGCACCACACTTGAGAATGCTTACGACATTGCCCCCGAGAGATACAGGGAGCCGTTAAATAGAACCCAGGCCCTTTGCCATACCTACCTTGGGCTCAGTTACAATTTTCTTGGAGATCTCGAGACTGCGCTGTGGCATTATCTCCATGCGCTGGAACTTAAGCCCTATGATGGGACAATATCAACACTTATCAGGAATATTGAAAAGAATGCCTCATACCTTCCGGTTGATAAGTGATTCTGCAATCTAAACTATACAATAATGGACCCGGCGGGAATTGAACCCGACTCAGCTTTTTGCCGCTTCGCTATAAAAACCTGGGAAAATCGCATGTAAGTACGGTTCACTCTGGGGTGAACCGTACGCAATATGGACCCGGCGGGAATTGAACCCGCTGCCTTTCCCGTGCGAGGGGAACGCTCTGAGCCGGTGAGCTACGGGCCCTGGTAAAATATCATTTCTTCTTATCTTTCTCCTTGAGCGCGAGCTCTCTTGTGAGGCTTGTTATGTCCTGCTCAACCTTCTCGATCTTTGCGTAAGTCCTGTAGATCGAGTAGAACAGGAAGACGATGCTCAGGTAGACCACGACATCGATACCGCGGCCGATGCCGAGGATGTTTGCAGGTATCTGTGTGATCTCCGGGACGAAAACGACCACGACGATCGAGCCCCAGACGACGATCCATAACAAAAATTCCCACATGGATTCTGTGTTGCGCCTGAACCTCAGGTATGACCTGCTGACCGCAAACAACGCGAACAGTGTTATCAAGATCTGCAATATCATCCTTGGCTCACCTCATTATCTTCTTCAGCATCAGCTTGGCTATTATCCTGAACGCGTTCAGATGGCTCTGGCCGTGCTGTCTTGAGTAGTCTGTATATATCGGCTTTATCGGGACCTCCTTGAACCTCAGCCTGAGCCTTCCTATCTCCTTTATTATCTCAGAGCTGACCTCCATCCTGTTGGTCCTTATCCTTATCTTTTTTGCAGCATCCTGTGAGAATGCCCGCAATCCTGACTGCGAATCAGTGGTCCATATGCCGAAAAGCATGAACGTGATGATGTTAAGGCCAAGATTGCCTATCCTCCTTATCATAGGCATCCCCTTAGGCCTTAGCAGCCTTGATCCTATGACGACATCTGCCTTCTTCTTTTCGATGACAGATGTCAGCTTTTTTATGTCTTTCGGGCTGTGCTGGCCGTCAGAGTCGAACGTGACAATTATATCAGCTTTGTCCTCAAGCGCAGCCCTGATGCCTGTGCCCAGGGCGCCGCCAAGCCCCCTGTTGATGGGATGCCTGCATACCAGAACGCCTCTTTTCTCAGCGATGCCTGCTGTATTGTCAGTGCTGCCGTCATCTACCACTATTATGTTCCCGTATCCCTCATCTTTCAGGCTGTCCAGGACCCTGCCGATTACCTTTTCCTCATTGAACGCCGGCATCACGATGTATGTTTTCATTTTATATATATATTGACCCGAAGACCACCAGGCCCCACAGCAGCACAGAGAGCATTATCCTTATGTCTCTGACCATCATCTCAGGGTGCCTTGCTTTTTCTGAGCCTGAGCTTATCAGGAACTGATATCTATAAAGCCCGTAAACGACAAAAGGCAGCGATACTATAAGGTGATTCGTGCCCTTCAGGAAGGTATAGAATGCGAACGCAATTATAAGTGTTGCCATTACAGAGGCTATCAACAGGTCCAGTTGTTGCAATGTGTAGTGCCTGTACACTTTCCTGCTCTTGGCTGCATCTTTGCCGAGGAACGCGATATCCGCCCTTCTCTTGCCAAAGCCCATGAACAGCGCAAGGAAGAACGCGCATATTATGAGCCAGGGCGAGATCTCCACGTTTATTATGAATGCCCCAGATACAGCCCTAAGGACAAAGTTTACCCCTATCAGGATGACATCCGCAAAAGGCTCGTCCTTGAGCCACAGAGAGTATATCAGGGTAATTATGAAAATAGAGAGTACCGCAAGGAAAAACCCTGTGGAGAGGGCGACGGCTGATAGCAGGGATAAGGCCAGAAGGACGGCAGCTATTATCATCGCCTGCCATGTTTTTATATTGCCGGATGCGACAGGCCTGTTTCTCTTCTCAGGATGCCTCCTGTCCTCTTTGGCATCTATGATGTCATTAATTATGTAATTGGCTGATGACACCAGGCACAGTGATGCAAAGCCGAGCATGGTCAGCCACAGCTCATTCAGGTTAAAGATCTGCGCAGTAAAGAAAAGCGCGATGAACACGACGATGTTCTTGTACCACTGCCACGGCCTCAGCAATGCGATCACTTGCTTAGATGTTCCCATGCGCACGATAAGAATCCCGGTGTTTTTTTAAAGTTTTGCCTTGGAAGGGCCAGCTAGCCATTATAAGAAATTTTAAATATGAGCTGAGTATGAAATCCTGTATGCTTAAAAGGAGGTTAAAGAGGTTCTACAGGCCGAACATAATCAAGATAAGCCTGGCGTTCATATGCCTGGGACTGACGCTTAAGTTTTTCGTGCCGGTGTTTACCAGGCTGAGCATCGTCCCGTGCAGGATAATAGAGCAGTCCGGCTCGGTGTTCGGCCTCTGCCCCATAAACCCTGACCCTGCGGTAAGCCAGATCAACAGCTACTACCTCGGATTACGGTTTCTTGATTTCATCTACCAGGTGTTTTACCTTCTCATGCTGGTGCTCGTGATACCTTACACCCTCGCCTGCTCGCTTTTCCTTCTTTACTATAGGTATATCAAGAGCATTATCAGAAAATAGATAAGATTCATACTAATACTTTGCTTACTCTCGGGTTAGCATCAGCACTGTAACTTTGATTTTCTCTTTATTGTGCTATAGAAATTTTTTCATTACATGGCTGCTGGTTCGGCTTAAACACGGCACTGATGGTGCCTGCCGAACCACCGCCATGAAATATAATTATTCCACCTGTTTTTTATCAGGTGGGATGATTATGGTCTGAGAAAACTGACAAAGTCAGTTTTCGATTGACAAATTTCTGCCAGAGCAGCCCTCCGGGCTGGCTTGTTGCACTTGAAGAAAAAATCCAGCCATGGCCGGGCGTAGCTGACCGCGTTCATATGTCAGGAATATACTACTAGTTGATTTAACCAGTGGGC
>CAZPXC010000100.1:0-3833 GCA_964590935.1 uncultured Methanosarcinales archaeon | reverse complement strand
TGCCTGGTAGAATCTGCCAATCTTGTCTTGTTCTACAGTACAGTCGACGGTTCGCAGGTCAAGCTCAAGGTCAGCTCTGATTTCAATAAGAGCCTGATTGGGGCAAAGGCAGCATATATAATGCCAGATTTTGATAATGACCTGGAGTTTGTTCCAAAGGGACTTGACGAATTTCCCGTTTTCCATGAGAATCTGTGGTTATTCCGGGAGCAGGATGTGTCTGGGTTCAAGCCAAAAGAGAGGATCAACAGGTTGTACTGGGCACGCATGTTTGCGAGGTTAAATTACCTTGGAAAACTGGCGTTTGAAAAACACGGCATAAAAACACCGCCAGCAGTCACAAAGGACAGCTATCAGATTATGGAAGAGACAGCACCTGTCAGACAGGATGTAAACACCCAAGCCATAAGAGACCACAGGAACCTTTTTGACGAAGGGATATTCTATTTCCGGCACCACAATGCTCTTTTAATGAACGATTTTAAGCCAGAGCACGCCTTATGGAACGGTTATCTGGTAGATATGGATTACCTGTGCACAGGCCCCCCTTCAATCATGCTTGCAGGACTATGCATTGACCTGAACAGGGCACAAAAAGAGAGGGTTGTGAATGCTTATCTGAAAGAGGCATCAAAGTATACAGGTGTAACATACTCCAGGAATGACAAGAATAATCTTATCTATGATATTGACCATTCGGGTCGCTGGTATTTTCTTGTCCGCGAACTCGGAGGCCTTGGCAAGGCAGTCCTGGCAAGGCCACAGCAGAACCTTAGGCCCAGGATCCTGAAACTTAACCAGTATCTGGTCCGGACAATACAATAAGTATGGCAATAGCCCTTGAATTTGCACTGAACAAGGATTCCAGGATGTATTTCAGTGAGCCCAGGATATGGCTCTCATGCCTGGTTGACTTCTTGTTTGTCCTTGTCAGGCTCGTAAGCAGGCTGTCACGGCACTTTTCTCCCAGTTTTAAGAGTGCAAATACATCTTTCTTGAAAAAAGAGATATTGAACTCATGAAAGATATCCTGCAGGGCTCTGAAGTGTCTCTGATTATTTCTGTAAGAAACCCATGCTCCATTTTTAATTGACGATATGTGCTCTGCAATTCTTCTGCATTCGCCCGATATCTTCTCGATTGACAGGATCATGGAATACAGTTCATATGATTTATCCTCATACAGCTGTTTCTGGTTTATCAGCCTCAGGCATAAATCCCTTAGTTTTATATTGTTAGATTTAAGTGAGTCTAAATCCTTAAGGGGTTCTATCGTTTCCCGGCATGGGTTGTCAATAAAACCATTGATTCTGGCAAGCATCTCCTCTATACTGATGAACATCCTATGCAATATCGAGCTGATGTTCAGATCAGGCTCATTTGAAACGTTTTGGAAGGTAATCGTATTCTTATCATCCTCGATGATCTCAAACCCATAGAGCGAGCTGCAGATCTCGTAGAAGAGCCTTTTGCTTATCTTATCATATCTAACCTCAATAATGTCATAACCCCTGCGATAGAGGCCTGAAACAGCGGTGCGCACAAAATTTGGGTGGCTCGTGGAGAGATGGATAGAAACCTTTCCGGGAACTGACTGGCCCGGATCCAATGAGATACTTATCTCATTGTTTTTCTCCTGAACAGAAACATAGGAATCGTCAGCAACCCTGTTCTTCCTGATCCACTGGACAGGCAGTGTTATCGTAAAGGAGCCGTTGCCCTGCCTGATGATCTTCCTCTTCATAGAAGTAGGAATATAACTGAATATTTAAGTTTTGTTATCAATTATAATAAAATGATATAATATATATCAGAAGAATATAAATAATCATCTTTGATGCCTGTCAAGTGAAGAATGGCATGTTCAAGAGCATATAGGATTGATTACGTTGAATCAGAAGAGGAGTTTCAGGCCAGGACCAGGGACTGGGATCCTGGGGAGGCCAGCAGGCTGGAAAGAAGGCTGGTCACCTTTTTACGCCAGGTCCCAAACCTTACGAATTTCTCCACTCACAGCCACATCTACAGCAAAAACTATCTGGTGTCCTTTGCGAGAACCGATAGCCCTGGAGAAGAAGTTAACAAATGGAACCAAGAATACCATATTGTGGAGCTGTTTCCTGAAGCCCATGCCATATTGGGCAAGGCCAATGAGGACTGGAAAGATTTCCCAAAAGAGGTGATTGAGCACATAAACAACAGGTTTCCAGAAGCAAGGTATTCTACAAGAGAGAAAAGCCCTGTTATCCATTGCTGGAAAGGTGTTGAAGGTATTCAGTTTTCAGAATATCATGAGGCAATCTTAAGATAGAAATAAGGTGGTGAACTGTGCATACTAAACTTGTGTATACTATCCCTGTCAAAATTATGCTTGAACATATCAGGAAAACACCATTAAGCTGGATCAAAGAGGTTGGAGATATCCAAAAAAGCGTTGAGCTGCAAAATCTCTCTCCAGACAAAGTAAAGGATAAATGTGATTTTCCATATACTGATGCATTGATCCGGATCAGATCCATCCATCCTGAACATATACTGCCGACATCTTATTATGAGCTCAGGACTGAAAAAGAGAAACAGGAGAGAATCCGTGAAGAGCTGATAAAGGAGCAGGAGATTGACATACTCAAGCTTGGAACAGGAGAGTTTTCTGAAAATAATAGAGATATTGCAGGATTAATAGTTAAAATTAATGGTAATTACTTCACGATCATGCCCACAATATCAGAGTTTCCATTTGACTTTGGGTATGGTGAGCCAGGATTCCTATTGCTAAACCATGGCCTCCATAGAATGAAACAGGCGATTGGTCTCGGATCGGATGTTTCAACTGTTGTTATTAAGGGAGTAAAATTTCCTTACTATGCTTTAGCAAACCCGCACCTTTGGGAGCAGAACAAGATAGTTGAAAAGGTTCCTGAGATGAAAAAAGCCTACAGTTGCAGTGAGCCGTATAGGCTATACAGGAATTTTAACCATGGCTTTGTGCTGCCAACATATTATCCTCAACTAAGAAAAAGCGGTGTAACCACTCTCTTTTTTGAATATTAAGCATGCCTGATAGTAAGGCCAATTGATTATATGCTTCACAAGCCTTAACATCATCTTTTCCAACCTTATTTTTGGTTTTTGTTGCAAAAATTTTATAAACAGCGCCTAAAACCAGTTTTAATATATACACAAGGAGGCATTTTGAAGATGGCAATCAAGGATTTACAAGCAAAACAGGGTAATGTCAATATCGAGGTTGATGTTGTTGAAAAGGGAGATGTTCGTGAGTTCCAGAAGTTCGGGAAGCCCGGCAGGGTGTGCACAGCCATAGTCAAGGATGAGACTGGAGAGTGCAAGCTCTCTCTATGGAATGAGCAGATCGACCAGGTGAATGCAGGGGACAAGGTAAGGGTCTCCAACGGCTATGTGAGCGAGTGGCAGGGTGAGCTCCAGCTTACAGCAGGACGGATGGGAAGCCTTGAGGTTATCGGAAAAGGCTCTGCAGATGATACTGCAAAAGAAGAAAGTTCTCCTGTAGCAGAGGCGGGAGAGCAGGCATCGACTGAGGAAGAGATGACAGAGGATGAGAAGACAGAAGAGGAAACGCTCGAAAAGCCCCCTAAGAAGGACACAGGCGAACATATCCTGACAGATGACGAGGCTGTCGAGGAAGAAGTGATAGAAGAAGACGAGGAAGAAGAATAAAAAAATCCTCTTTAAATATTTCTTTACTTATATTATCTTTATAATGGTTTCTGGGGCTGCTGGTTGGCAGGATTTTCCTGAGTCGGTTCTGGTGAAATACCTCCCTGTTGCTGGGTAGGAGGCTGTGGTCCCTCAGG
>CAZPXC010000099.1:0-4134 GCA_964590935.1 uncultured Methanosarcinales archaeon | reverse complement strand
TTTTTTCTGACCTCTTTTCCGGGATCTATGATATACGATGTTTCTTCTTTTGTTTCCCTGATGACAGCCTGCTCTGGGGTTTCTTCCGGATCATGCTTGCCCCCTGCAAAGTCCCACAGGCCTGGATAGCTCTTTGAGTGCAGGGCCCTCTTCAGGAGAAGATACTTACCATCTTTTTGAATAACCGATTTTGAGATTTCGATCATAGTACCGGTAAAATTACCAGAATATAAAAGTGTTGTGAAAATGCCAAAATAAAGAAAAACAATATCCCACAACAATGGTTGCGGGCGCTATTAGCGATTATCCTTACGCCTTTATGACCTTGCTTGCTGGCTTCATGTCCTTCCATGCAAGGTCAAACAGTTCGCTGAGCGCGTTTGCGAAGAACGGCGTGTTCACCCAGATGCCTATGTCATAGGTCGGGTGGACCTCAGAGTCATCGATTACCATGAAGATGATCTCCTTCCCGTCAACTATGGTGAATCTTGCCTTCGAGCTTGTGTGCCTTATCTCAGCTACATCACCGATGTCCTTGACAGCTGCTTTTGCTTCCTTGGTTATAGGAGCGGCAATCCTTATCTTGACCCCACGCTTCTTTATCTTCTCAAAAGTCGGCTTCAGGCCTTCTACTTTCCTCATAAGGCCCTGGGTCGTTGTCATGATGATAACTGATTCTTCAGCATTCCTTATCGTAAGCTCAAGATGGTTGTACAGGTTGTGCCTGCCACGAAGCGAGCCTGACAGGTCAGCCGGCTCGACCAGCTCTACACCCTGCGTATGGAGAGCGTTTAGCTCGTTCAGTATCTCTGTATTCTGCAGCTCATCAAGCCTGGTGATTTTCTTGTTAGCCTCCTCTTTCATATTTTTCTTGACCCTTTCCAGGACCTCTGTCGGCGGGACAGCAAGGTACTTTATAGGCTTGCCCAGCTTCATAACGACAAAGCCTTTCTTTTCAAGGCTCTCAAGAACATCATAGCTCCTTGACCTTGGGACATTGGCGATATCAGAAAGCTCGCCAGCAGTAGAAACGCCCCTTGACAGGAGTGCAGCCCATATCTTCACTTCATACAGATTCAACGAAAAATAACGCCTCAGTTTGCTCAAAAATTCTTCTTTTACAATCATTCTTACCCCTCCTTTTTATCGTCCATTGGTAGAAAATATCCACCCCAACGGGCGACAAAAAGCGAGTACTACTATTAAAATGTTATGATTTTTAACCTTTTCAAAGTGTTCATCGAATCAAAATGATTTTTTTTTTACACTCGACAGTCAATACACTATCCAGATTAAAAACACAACTAATATTTAAAACTTACTGTAAAAATGCAACAATTTATGCCAATCACAACTTTTCTATGACAAAAATAAAGTCAATTTTGATAATGAAAAATAATATATATTGTATAGTGGTGTCATAATTTGTATATGCTGGATTAGGCCGTTATAGAGCCTTTTTACAGCATTGCTGCATACCTGTCCATCCTTTCATCAAGCTCATCGTAGAACCTCCCCAGATGTGAGCGCTTTGCCGGGTTGTAATGCCTGTACACCCCTATGTACTCCAGCGAACTGCATAGCTTCTCAACCCATCCTGACCTTTCAGGGAACACGTCTCTTATTGTCTTTATCCTGCCTTTATGCAGCACTCTTGTGCCTGTACCTGGGTTGATGGCCTTTTCGTGCCTGACTGCCCAGTCTTTTCCTCTGTAGGCAGCCTTATATTTTTCTAGGTTCCCTTTTCTGCAGTCATAATCCCTTGTATGCTCTTCAAAATGGTGGCTGATTGTATATCTGAAAATATCCTGCAGGATCCTGTTTCTGCTCTTGTCAATTACTTCCTTAAAATCATGATCTGCCATAATAAGCATATTGTCAGTGTCAAGCTTCTCTCCCCACAGCTTTGCAAGCTCCCTTTCCAGAAATGCCTCCCTTGCCCTGTTATAGGGGTTCATATATATTTCCTTGAAAAGCATCGCTCTCACCTGCAGGAAAGTGACCACCTTTTCAGGATCCCTGAAGACCATTCCTTCTTCATCGAGAAAAATGTCCATGAAGATATTGAACAGGTTCGGACAGGCAGAATACAGCTTCCTGCGGTAGCTATCAGGAAGATAGCTCCTGGCCCACTCAAAGTCTCTTGCTACGTATGCGATCTTGTCAGTATCAATCCCTCTGCTGTTGATGATATCACGCAAAGGTCCCTTTCCCTGTATTGTCTCAACAAGCTCTTTTTCACTCACGTCGTGCTTATTGAGAATTGCCCTGAGCTCCTTAGAATTTTCCAGGACCTCTGTGACAAGAACCTCTTCATCAAGGATACCCTTTGCAGCCAGCCTTCCCTGGTCTGAGAACGGTGGCATGGCAGCATCATGGAAATGCCCTGCGGCTATCCCAAGATTGATGAGGTTTTCATCAAAATTACCATTCACCAGAACAAGCTCATTTATCACTGATGTCAGCAGCGAATGCTCAAACCTGTTATGGTTCAATGATGTGAAAAATGCAGCATAGGATACTGTCCCGAGCTGCTTTACCCATAAAAGCCTGCCAAATTCCCGCGTGCCCATAAAATCCAGGTATATCTCTCCATGTACTATATAGTTATTGCCGGGTTTGTGTATATCGTGAATCATCCCGCGATAGGTCAGGCACGGGATAGAGACATCCATTTTGGAATCGATCGCATGATTGAAAAATGAATAATAATCATGCCCTGCGATGTCTTCGTACTTGAAAGGAAACTCTGGCAGTTGCACTCTTGGGACAAATAGAAGGTTTTTTGTGTTGTATTTGCTGTATCTCTCATGCAGTTCTATGAAACCCTGCATCCTTCTTTCCCTGTCAACCCCAAGCAGGGAGAACTGGTCATCAAAGACCCTCATACCATCCTCTATGCTTATGTTATCCTCCCTGATTTCATCTCTTGCAATATCGGTTATTCTATTCTCTAGGTCAGTTGGCATTTTAGAACTCTTTTTTATGAAAGTGTACGAGCTGGTTATTTATAGTTTATGATTTTATTGAGTCTGGTTCGGCTTAAACACTGCACTGAAGTTTTGGTTTTTTCTTAAAGGTGCAGGAGAAATCTTTTCATTCACTGGCAGCAAGCCCGCTTAAACACGGCACTGAAGGTGCCTGCCAAATTGCGCCAATGAAAAGATTTCTGTTAGAGCAGCCCTTCGGGCTGGCTTGTTGCACTTGAAGGAAAAGATTAACATCATTCAGAAAAAATCCAGCCATGGCTGGATTATTTTATCAAATCAAAAAGATTTATATAGTGGATGGGGATATGGGTCTATCAGGTAAAAGATGGTGAATATGCTCCTAAATCAAAAAAAGACCCTTTCATTGTTAGGCAAATACAATATACCGGTTTCTAAGTCAGTAATCACCACTGGAACTGATGCATTGCGCCAATGCACAAAAGTCGGGTTTCCTCTTGTGCTAAAGGCTGTCTCTGATAAGATAGTTCATAAGACAGATGCCGGCGGGATCGCTGTCAATATCCAGAGCAAGGCAGGGCTTAAGGCTGAGATCAAGAATATGGAAGCCAGAATCAGGAAAATATTCCCTAAGATTGACCTTAACTACATGCTCCAGAAGCAGGAGAGCGGCAAAGAGGTGATAATCGGCATGAAGCGTGATGCACAGTTCGGCCCTGTGATCCTTTTCGGGCTTGGCGGTGTATTTGTCGAGCTTTTCAAGGATGTATCCATGAGGGTCGCTCCGCTCACAAAAAATGATATAGAGGAGATGATAAAAGAAGTGAAGGCCTATAAGATACTCAGCGGCTACCGTGGTGAAAAGCCGGTCAATATCGCCTCGCTGGCGGGCATCATCTCCAGGATATCAAGACTCTCATTGAAGGAGAAACATATCTCAGAGATCGATCTCAACCCGGTTATTGTAAATGGGAAGAAGGCGGTCGTTGTCGATGCACGTGTAATACTTGAATATACTATTATGAAAAAATGAGCAAAAAAAGCAGTTCAGCAAGGGTAAGACAGCTTGATTATATCTTAAAGCCGAGATCGATAGCTGTCATCGGCGCATCCAGGAGAAGCAAGACTGTTGGGCATGGCATCCTTGTGAGCCTGCTGAGCGGCGGTGTTTTTAAAAGCAGATACA
>CAZPXC010000098.1:0-4142 GCA_964590935.1 uncultured Methanosarcinales archaeon | reverse complement strand
CCCTGTACCATTCCTTATATGCGACTATCCGGGAAGCAAAAAAACCTCGCGCTTTGACGAGGAGTCTGTGCTGTCAGGCCCGCTCCTGAAAGGGGACGGGTTCATAACAAGGTTCTTCAGCTAAGTGTCTCTTTAGAAGCATTTGATGGCCGTGTAGATGACAGTGGGCATAGTTATGCATCAGGAACTGTATCTGCGTTCAATCTATCATAATCACTGAATGCCTTTTCAACAGTCTCCAATAAAACAGGGATCTGGAACGGCTTTTCAATCAGGTTATACCTGTCTTCACCCAGCAGGCTCCTGATACCTGCCAGTTTTTCACCGCTTGCATAGCCTGTTACAACAACATAGCCATAATCATCCAGTTTTCCGTTTTCAGCCAGCTCGTTCAACATGCACAGGGCGTCGCACTGGGGCATCCTGACATCAGTCACGATAACCTCTATCCTGCTGTCGCCGTCCTGCGCCCCATACAGACTGTTGAGCGCCTCCCGCCCATTGATTCTAGTATCAATGTTCTGGTATCCGGAACCCTCCAGCATTGTCTTAAGCAGGCTGGAAAGGTTCGGCTCATCATCAACGATCAGTATTCCTCTCTGTTTATTATCTTCTTTATCCATCTAAATCACCTATTATCATATCCCCCTGAACCACTGGCTCAGCCTTACATAATGCACGACAAAGGTCTTGTCGATCTCTATGATGTTCTTCTTCTCCAGGTTGTTGAGAGAGTTTGCAAGCGATGATTTTGATATCCTGCTCAACCTTTCCAATACGTTCCTTTTTATCTCTCCATTATTTTCGATCAGGATATTGATTATCTTCCTCTCATTGTGCGGGAGGGTCCTGATGATGTTCTGCTTGGCAGACTTTGCAGCCGGCATCCTAAGGTGCCAAACGACAATGGCAATTACTATTAACGTTGTGAGCCCCAGAATAATATATCTCAGCGGGCTCTTGCCTTTGACAGGCTCCCTGGCCTGGGAAAAACCGTAACCAATCGCTATGTCGCCTGTATTGCCGAATACCAGGCTATCATCCCGGATAACCGGGACAGGATAAATGGATTTTATATAAATATTTTCAGGCAGGAGCACTGTCGCGTTGGCCGGTTCAGAAAAGCTCATCTCAAAGCGCCAGACATCCTTGATCTTCACTGTATATGAGTCAGTCGTATACCCTATCGTGCCCTTGCCGAGATCGCCCGTATATGCCGTGATAATGCTGTTGTTCCTGAAATATACAGCTCCCTGTTCAGTCAGCTGTGCGTCAGGGGGCAGGCTAAGGCTGTACTCGCTTCCTTTCTCCAGCTCAATCAGGACATCACACTGCCCGTTCTCCTTTATAGTGATAGTATAAGTCGGCACTGCGGCAAATACACTGAGGCAGAGCAAAACCACCATGAGCACATAAAGTGCGGGTTTTTTGTGCATTTTCAGGCCTAAAATGGGGAAGTGATATATAAATATTGTGTTTTTATACCACTATAAAGTAGTTATTTAATTTATAAGGGGGTTAAGTATAGAATAAAGGCACTGTTATATTCAAAAAGCACCCCTATCGGTTTTAACTGACAAACCTTTATATAACCATGGCGCTTCCTCTTAGCCTATGAAAGGGATCGCGATATGCCTGAAGGGCATTGAGAGAGTAACTGAAGAAGAGATAATAGAGCTGACAGGGGCAGAGCCCGAGGTTTCCGAGACAGCATTGATGTTCAATATAAAGAATATGGAAGGCCTCGCCAGGTTTTGCTACAGGGCACAGTCAGTTGTCAAGGTGCTGCTCTTTCTGGGCATGGCAACAGTCTCTGATACGCTTCCAGAGACCCTCACCAGCCTGGAGAAGAGCATAAAAAAGATGAAGCTTGACACATGGCTCAAGGGCAGGACATTCAGGGTCAGGTGCAAGAGGATCGGAGAGCACAAATACAGCGGCCAGGATATCGCTGCAAAGGCCGGAGAATACATAATAGACCGGACAGGAGCAAAGGTCTCGATGACTGCGCCAGATGTCATAATATATGTGTATATCTATGGTAAATCATGCTATATAGGCATCGACATCTCCGGGTTTGACCTTTCCAAGAGGGATTACAAGGTATTTACGCATCCGACATCGCTTAACCCGACAATCGCATACAGCCTGGTAAGGATAGCAGGATTCAAAAAAGGTGTCATGGCTGACCCCTTCTGCGGCTCAGGCACCATCCCTATAGAGGCAGCGTTGTACGTAACAGGCCGTTCTGCGCATTTTTTCAAGAAAGACAAATTTGCGTTCTATACTCTCGGGAAAATAAGCATGGACAGCTTTGACAAGCTTAAAGAGCCTGACACAAGGATCACTGCCTCTGATTATATACTGAAAAATGTGAAGTCTACCAAGAACAATGCCAAGCTTGCTGGCGTCGATAAGGCCATCCATGTCACGAGGATGGACATCGAATGGCTGGATACAAAGTATGACAAGGACTCGCTTGACCTTATCATAACCCACCCGCCGTCTGTCTCAAGGCTCCATGATGAGAGCCATATCAGGCGCCTTTTCAAGGAATTCTTCCACCAGGCAGAGTTTGTCCTGAATGACAGGGGCAGGATCGTCATGTGCCTCCAGAAGGATGATGTGATGAAAGAATGCATGAGCGGCTTTGAGATGGCTGAAACGTTTTCTGTCTGGCAGGGCAGCCTTGAGCTTAAGGTTGCGGTGCTGAAAAAGAAAAAAATATAAACCTTTATCTTGTTTAGCTTATCAAGAATGGCCAGGTTGTTCAGGAAGATAAATTTTTTCGAGATAGTTCTTCTTCTTGTGGGCATCGGCGTGGGCGTCGTGGGCTTCATGATTATAAACAGCCTGTACCAGTCAAGCCCTGTCCTGTCATGGGAGCTTTTCCAGACGGTCTTCCTCTGGCTGCTTCTTATAGTGCTCCTTATCCTTGCAGCGACCATGGAGGACGTGAAAGAGGAGCTTGCCATAATCATAAAGGAGCAGGTGCAGGAGACAAGGCTCCTTAGGAAGCTTAACAACAGCCAGCTGGAAGAGCTCAGGCTCATGAGGGCTGATATGGCTAAGAAAAAGAAGTAAGCTTTTTAAATGGAGGGCCTTTTCCTGCGCATAGTAGGGGGGCGCTTAACTTACGGGCCGCAGGGCCTGAGGAAAGTCCGCCCACAACCATGCCAATGCATTTTTGGTAGCCACTCAGCATGCTGAGATCCTGAAAAGGATGGCAACCACTCAGAAACGATACCACCCGGAGAATGGGATGATGATGCGAAGCAGCAGGCGACTGCTGCGAGTTAACCTTCTGACGTCTCCCCGGGCAAGGATGAAACGGTGAGCCCTGGCTTGTGCAAGTTCAAAGAACGCTCAGTAGAATGTTAAGGCAGAGCATCGGTGAAACCCGCCAGGGTGGAGGCTCTGACAGAAGGCGGCTTACAGCCTCCCTACACTTTATTCTTATAAATCTAGATATTTGCTTGGACCTGTTTTGTGGGTGCCTGACAGCTATGATCTGGTGCTTGCTTTCGTCAAATATAGGGATGAGAGGCTGAAAGAGAGATTCAGCCCATTGCTTTCGCAACCTTTAAATAGATAATTATTGTACCATGGGCCATGAACCCAGAGGCTATGGAATCATCGGTAAGGGAATTCTTCAGTAGAGTCCGGGGCGGGCTTTACACTGTCATTCCAGGGAGCATTAAATTCGGGCTATACCATATCAAACGCGATCCTGACCATGTTTCGGGAGCGCATGACCAGGTCCCGGCCAGCGACATGGAGAAGATAATCGAACTTCTTCAGGGCGGGAATGGGCTCAGTGTCAGGCGGAAGCCGAACGGGTATGAAATACTGTACTGTAAAGACCTACTTCCAATCGCTGTATTCGATGACAGGCAGGTCCCGAATTCTTACCAAGATGTGATGGAGCACCTAGTGTCTTGTCATCTCCGCCAGCTACCTTAAGAACATCTCCAGCTTTGTCCCTTCTTCTTGATTAGGTTCTTAATCGTGAGAGCCTTTTGTACCAGTTCATTATGCCTTGTTCTTCAAATCTTCTCTATAAGGCACCTTTCCCAGGAAATATGGGTCTGCGATTGCTTCTTTAAATGCCTTCAATGCTTCAGGGGTGGAATCTATCCTGG
>CAZPXC010000097.1:0-4486 GCA_964590935.1 uncultured Methanosarcinales archaeon | reverse complement strand
GCCAATAAAAAAATTTCTGCCGGAGCAGCCCACTGGGCCAGCTTCTTGCACTTGACAGAAACTTAGGATGAAGACTTTTTAAGCCGCTTATCAAGCTCTTTCTTGAGCTTGTCGCCGATGAACTTTCCCTTGAAATAGTCGACCTTTGCAGCGATGCTTATCTTGTCAGAAAGGGCCCTTGCTGCCTTACCGCGGGATTTTGCAGGGGCAGACTGTAGAATGGGATGAAGAAGTATGATTCCGTGCTTGGGCGCTTTTGAGCCTGTGCGCATATGCCGAAACAGCGCTTTTTCTGCGCCCAGGAGCTGGATTGTCGGGGCTGTGAGCATGGACAGCCTCTTTAGCGAGCCTGCATGGGCAAGAAGCCTCGCACCGACCATGGTGCCTGCAACAGCTTCCAGGTTTGGGCATGTCTTTTTCATCATCTCCTGAAGATACTTTTCCTGCATGCTTCGCAGCGAATACAGCGAATGAATGCCAGATGCAAGCTCATTTATTGCATTATTGTCTTTCTTTGTAAGGTCAGCGCCCATAGAACCCTTCACTTTCTTGTCCTTACCAGCTGCTATCAGCTCGGCGAATTTCTCATTGTCGGTAACATCTCTTGAGAATTCAGGGCTCTCCAGCCCGTACCATTCCCTCAGGCGCTTGACAAGCAGGTTGGATGCCCTGTCTATGTCATCGATGCTGCATATGCACTGGATGATCAGGTTATCATCGCTGACAGATTCCTTTAGCTTCTGCCTTGTATCCCTGATGTTCCTGTAATAGTATCTTTCATAAAACTCTCTGCTTCTGGCCATTATTCAACCTGGAACCAATGCCGGATTTAAAAAAATTATGTTTTTAGAGAAGCAACGACTTAAGGCTCTTCAGGATCATCCTCAGGTCATCAGGATTCTTGCTGAAAATACCCATCTGGTAGCAGCTCATGATGCTCAATACTAGAACAAGGAAGAATCTCTTTGATTTCTCTATCTGCTCTTTGTGCATTTTCGCATGCGATGGCGGTTTTACTTCTGGCCATAGTAGAAGAATTTCTCGATAGATACATCATCTGAATTATACCCTCCTGAGCGGGGGCTGTCCTGCTTTTCCTCTTTATGAGGAGCCTCAACCCGGGGCTTGGCCACTGGCTCAGGTTCGGCCTTCTGTTCTTCCTGCACTTTTTCATCAGTATCAAGGACGACTGAAGAGCCCTCGTCCATAACATCCTTTATATCCTGTTCAGAAACCTCGTTTTTTGATGCAATAGCACCATTGCTGCTGCCAAGCCTTGACAGCGCCTCCTCAAGCTGGGCCTGTTTTGCAGCCAGCTTGTCTATCTCAGCACAGAACTGGTCAGAGAAACACTGGAGGATATTTTTCACCTGCTCTTCTGTAAACGTGCCCTTATCTTTTTCTGCCTTCTGCTCTTCCGGCTTGTTGTCAAATGCTACGCTGTGATCCGCCTGGGCAAATATCTTGTCAAGGTCCTCCTCACACTTGCCGGGGACCATCGTGTTTGCCAGGCATGCTGCATCCTCGCTTGAGGCAGCAAGCCCCTGTTGCTTTAGTGTACTTGCCAAGACATTGACCTTCCTCAGTTTCTCCACATCCATTTTATCACCATATTAGTATATTTAAATGTATATTAGTTTAACTATGCTTATATTTAAATGTTTCGATTTTCTTCAGGAAAGTGAAATTATTTTGGAAATACGGGGATTTTTTGGCTGGTAAGTGTGTGTTTGGAAACAGGATTAAACCTTTGAGGATCTTGATTATCACAAGATTTAAATATTAGTAAGATATTCTTACATTCATGGAAGTCACAAAACTAAGCACAAAGGGACAGGTGGTCATCCCTGAAAATTTAAGGAGAGGGTATAAGATAGGTTCATCATTTTTGGTCTCAAAGGTGAAAGAGATGATTGTCCTAAAACCGATACAAGACTTATCTGAAGAGGAAAAGAAAGAACTGATTGAATTAAATGCCATCTGGAATGAGATAGACAAAGGTAAAGCAGATACTTATTCTGAAGAGGAATTCTTTAAAGCTATGAAACAATGGTAATTATAGTCTCTTCATCTAGATTCAAGAAGTCAGTGAAGCACCTGGATCCAAAACAAAGAGACAAGCTTGAGAAAGTGATCAGGAAGATTATTGAAAGACCAGATATTGGAAAACCTCTCAAGTACAGCAGGGGTGAGAGAGCCCTGAGAATAAAGCCATTCAGGATAGTATATTCTTTTCGGAAGGATATCCAAACCCTTTATCTTCTTAAGTTTGAGCATAGGAAAGATGCATATGAGTAATTTTTTCATAATGTCTTAAGAAAACCATATGAAGCATCTATAGGGTGTTTAAGTCATTTAAGAGCCTTAATAATTAAAAAAAACATATGATTCGATGTCAAATCTGTCCCCGATTTCTTTTTGCCCAACAGCTATCCGTTCAAACTGTTCCTTCACGCTCATATAAAACGCAAACCTAACAGTATCATATAAAAAGTTAAAAATGTTTTTAACCTGGTCCTCCTTCTTCTGACCAGCCGTGCTATGGATATTATAGTATGATGGGATGCAAAAGATGTATGACATGGATTCCTGGCTTAGTGCCTTATCAAACCCTTCAATCTGGAGCTGTTCAATCTCCTCTTTAGTCAGCATGTAGTTGTCCATAAGTGGCTTAGCATTCTGTGTCATATTATCAAATATTCTCATAGCTTTTTTTAATGTAGGGAGATAAGACTTATCCCTCAATTCCAACTTTAATATACAATCTTTGAACCCTTTTGCATAGCTGTTTAAAACGTTTAATGTGGCGTCACTGAACAAATCTTTTCCAATATTATATCCTATTGTAAAAGCCCCATATATAAGGTGAATCAGTTCAACATCATCCTTGCTGTTTAATGATAACCGAGCTAACTGGGATATTTTTAACAATTCTGAAAGAGAAATCTTTGCATAGACATGCAACTCACCTGTGTTATTCCAGATTTCCGATTTGATAGGGATCTCACCAATGTCAATCTTGTCATATGTATCTTTGTAAGGCACCCATCCCTGACAATCAATAACCCTATCAATCGCTTCAAGTTCTCTTTTGGAAAGACCCGGCTTCAGTATTAGGTCTGTACCAATGATACTGCTAAGCAACCTGTCAAGAGTACCAGAATCCTCTGATAATTGTTCCCGTTCTTCCAATATAGTCGATCGAAGGCTTTTTTTATGTTGCAACCAATCTCTAAACAATGCTTCAGTCGTTTCATATCCTGCGATGATCTTTCTAGCTTTCTCAATATTTAACTGCAAATTATCTATCATCTAGTGGATGACTCCGCTTTCATTTATAAATATTAAGGTTTGTTATCACTTATTAGTTGCTAAGATTAAGGTGAGAAGATTTTTTATATTTAGTTAGAATAATAATCTTATTTTTCATTTCTATTTAGTAGTAACAAAAACAAAACATTTATATACTACCTGTTCCGAACGAGGCCTATGGGAGAAGCCCCGATAGACATTAAAGCAACAATCAATTTATGTCTGTCATGAATATTATAACGAAATAAGATGAGATCAATGAAAAATTGGACGAGAAAGGCACTGTTGGTGTTGTGTGGCATAGGGGTAGGTGCATTCGGTTGGCAGAATCTTGATCAAGGTACAACTATTGCCTTAAGAAATAAAGCAGCAGTAGTACAATCCGTTAATAGAGCAGAAGTACAACATTCAGCTGAACAAAAACCGCTTGAAGAGCAGGTTGAGCATTATCAGCCGCCCTACTTTACCAATCCAACGATCAGGGGTGTTGTCGACACAAATGCGTCAACATCACCAATACCTGAAGGCACAGGCAGATATTCTACTCTTGGAGACAGGATTATCGGTGATTCTAATGCAAAAGCAACAAGATTCCTGGATGCCATAATCGATGAATCAAAGTTCCAGTTTAACAAGCTTGACTCATTCCAGAGGTGGAAGGCACATGGCGGGACGATCAGCCCAGATTATACAAGAGAGCAGGCTGTCCATGATATTACTGAAATCCTGGACACCATGGACGGGATGATCAGGACAGGAAAATACATTGTAAACGAGTCAGAATATAAAAATCTGGTAGGCCCGGGTTCCCTCGATTCATTACAGCGCTTCAGGCGTGGTACAAAAAATGGCCTTACTGAATTTTTTATAAAAAATAATATTGTTCAGATAAGGGATGGCCCATTCAAAGCAAAAGATGGTAATTTTGGCTTTGAGTATGGTGGTTTAGGAAAATCTTTTGAAGAGGATTTGCTGGATAGAAAGCTCTATTGCACTTATTTTACAATCCTCGAATACAGTATTCTGAAAGAAAATGATCTTCCTGTAGAAATAATTCTAAGAAGGATGCATAGTCATCTGGGAATCCGCCTGTCTGATGGTTCTATCTTAAATTATGGAACAACAACTGGGGAGATAATTCCGGATTCCTATTTTATCGAATCGATGATAGATG
>CAZPXC010000096.1:0-4582 GCA_964590935.1 uncultured Methanosarcinales archaeon | reverse complement strand
TCTATCCAGTCTCTTGTCCCATTGTCAAGCTCCTGGTTGATTCCGCCAGCCTTCTTTATCTCATTAAGGACAGGGGCAAGAGAACCATGGGCTACCTGGGTAGCATAGGTGCCCTCTCCGTGCTGCCTTTCAAGGCCATTCCTCACAACTATATATTGTACAACCGGCATAATAGGTGAGCAGAAAGAGATGGTTTATAAATGTTTCGTTACTGAATGGTGGTTATAATATCTTTATAACAGATTTCTATTCCTTATACCCTTTCCTTAGCTCAAACGCGATCTGCTTGCTCTTCTCAACAGCAGGCTGGTCAAAGGGGTTCACGTCCCTGAGCCAGCATGAGTATACTGCAGTGTAATGCCAGAAGGCTATAAGCTGCGCAACATTCTCTTCATCGATCCTGTCAAGGCTTATGACGCAGCACGGAATATTGCTGCTCACAGCATCCCTGTAGGTGCCCTCAAACTCGAACTCGAACGATCTTGCAAGAGGAACATTGCTGATGTCTCCAAGACTGCCTTCTCTCAGTTTGGTGGATTCAAGCTCGCTGGGGAACCTGACTTTGGTAGTGCTGTCTTCCTGGTTGGCAGCCCTTATGAAAATCCCGCAGATGTTTTTTCTTCCTCCGAAAAACCTCTGGTTGGTGTGATGCTGTGATTCAGGGGCACGGGCGACAAAAAAGCTCTGCCCCCTGCCGTCCTTGCACACAGACTCGTGCATAAGCTGGGTTATATATACAGCAAAGCCCTCCAGGCTGTTGGAGTATATCGGCACAAAGACCTCTGTGTAGCCCTTTTCCTCAAGGCTGAGGAGCGCATTGCTAAGCTTCAGTGCATCATTGTCTGGTCTGTCAGGTGAGTAATTGCTGTATGCCTCATGAAGGGCTGAATCTATCCTGCCTATATCCATGCCGAGGACAGCCATGGGAAAATATGCCAGCGCTGTGCCTGTCTCAAACCTGTCTGTGTACTGAGGGACAGGGATGGTCTCGATCCCCATCGCTTTGGCGATGTTCCTGAGAGCACCGTCATTATCAGCAGTGAGAACGACCATAGGATAGCCGATGAAGAAGGACATTATCTCAAGAGCGCCGACATTGGTGCCTGATGTGCTTGAGACGATGACAAGACTGTCTTCCTTTGTATGCTTATTCCTGATGCGGCCGAGAAGGTCAGGCTCCATCGAGTTGATGATCACGACCTCTTTGCCGCCTCTGTAAAGGGCCCTGTGAAGCACAAGAAAGCTGTTTACTGCCCCGCCGTTGCCGACGAGGATTATCTTTTTGTAATGCCCGTATCTTCCCGCAGCATTTTTTATCCCATCTATATCTGCCTTCAGGTCATGAAAAAATGGTATTTCCTTTGTCTGCAGGACTTTTGGTGCTGCGTCATGCCCAAGCTCTGCTGTGTCAATGCTTAACATGCTTAAAACCTCTTTTGATGCCTGATGCCACTTTAACTTTATATTGTCGCCTTGTACTCTGCCCTGTATTTTTCCAGAAGGTCCTCTTCTGTCTTATAGTACTCTGACAAGAAATAAGATGCAAAATCGGCAATATGGACAGCTGATATTATCCTTGTGAGTGGGTTGGTCCCCTTTATCATTATCTCTGTGGTGCCATGACCCTTGTTCTTTATTATGTTCTTTGCGACGCTCATAGACTTTATCACTTCCTTTTCCTCATCCTCGTCCCTCAGGAATACTAAGTAGAAGTCCCATTGGTTTTTTGTGTATGCATTGATCTCAATAACAGCGTCGCTGAATACGCTTGAGAAAGCAGGGACCTTTGCAGTAAGGTTCAGCTGCAGTTTCCAGTACCTGGCAACAGGGCTGAGCTTTCTTGATGAATAGACCATCGGTATCTTGTCCTCCAGCCTCTCGTAGAGCTGTCTTGCCATCTCCCTAAGCTCAGGCTTTTTCAGCGCCTTGATGCTCTCGTCGATGAACTCTTTCTGGGACTTGATCAGGTGGGAATTTTCCAGTATCCTTAAAATCGGGAAAAAGACATAGGTAAAAGAGGTGCTCTCAGGAAGCTTTGCAGGCAGAGCGATATGCTCGGTATTGTTCCTTTTCAGAGCCTCAAGGAGCCGTCCCCCTGAACTCAGGCCGATTATCCTGCAGCCTTTCCTCAGCGCGTTCCTGTAGCAGAGGATCGCCTCTTCATCATCCCCTGAATAGGATGCGATGATGACAAGCGTCTTGCTGTTGACATGCTCTGGGAGGGAAAAATCCCTGTTTATCATCATAGGATACTTGTACTCCTTGAGATATTCCTTCAGGATGTCGCCGGCTGCAGCATTGATCCCTGTTCCGGCGATGATCATCTGCTGGAACTTCTCCAGGACCTTGAACTCTCCTGTGATCTTAAGGGAATTCTGTATATGGAACGGGATGTTGTGGATCACCTGCTTCTGGCTCGGGCTGTAATCCCTGGCTGCCATCCTCCTCTTTCTCAGTCCTTTGAAAAGGCCCTTGTCCTCCTGCTCTTTTATCTCATTGATGATTTCTGTAGCATCCACCATAGCCAAGGATAAATCAGTGAAGTTTATAAATTTTTGTCTAAATGGCTCACAGGCTGTTATGGTTCATCGCCAGAATCCAGGATATTTAATAGAAAGATTTATATATTAATATACTTTATGTTATAGTAATGCGTAAAAATAGTATATTAAATAGGCATGCTATAGCCATGGGGATGGTGATCCTTCTTATACTGATAGTTTACTCTGTAACAAGCACGATCAACCTTGTGGCTGATAATGACCCTGCAGTGTGCAATGATACCTCATTTACCATCAAGAACGTCTGTTTTAACGATGAGAGGACCAGCCTGAATAATTTTCATACCTCAATCAACATAGATGTGCAGAACAGTGAGACAGAGATAAACGGCTTTACTGTCCTTATATATGGAGAGAAGAACACCCAATCATCTGTCATCTTCAAGACAGTCCCCAGCATGGAGCAGAAGCAGATATCTGTCGATTATGAAAAGGATATTGCAGGAGATATTGAAAAGATAGAGATAAAGCCTATGCTCAATATCAACCAGGACATATACCACTGCACACTCAGGCACGGCGTTGTTTATGACGGGGAGATCCCTGTCTGCTAAGGCTGTGTTTGTTTACCGCAATCTTTTTATATAGTTACCCTTACCAGGCCCATATGGGCATACAGACTGAATACAATCCTGACCTGGCATTGCGGGACATTACTGAATTTAAGAAAGGGAACAGAAAAAAAGAGGAGTGCATCCCTGAAAAGCTTGCCAAAGGCCAGATACATGAATTTCTGAAAAAGGGCCAGAGGATCTACTGGATCGAAGGCGAGATCCCTCTTTTGGAGACAAAAGGCAACCAGCAGCTTTCAAAACCGCTCGCAAGCATAATTATCCTTGAGGCCACGCATTTCTTACTGGAAGGCAAGCCCTACACAAAAGGCAGATACAAGGTGATTGAAGTATTTGACCCGGATGATCCCAGGACCCATTTCAATGGGTTTGCCAGGGTGGATTAAGCCTGTTTCTGAACTTTTGTTCAGATTGTTCTTGCTATATGAATTAATAGTGTCAATTAAAGTTTCCAGCCTGGTATTATTTGAAAAAATCCATCCACCCAAGGCACGGACAGTCGCGAACTTGCGGCTTTAGCGACCTGCTCCGCTGACCATAACCCTACCCTTCGCCTAAAAGGCTCAGGATTAGGGACATGTTCAGCTCCGCCCAGCCATGGCTGGATTTTTTCTGCCAGTGCAGGAAGAAAGCCCGAAGGGCTGCTCAGGAAGAAATCTTTTCATTGGCGCTGGTTCGGCAGGTACCTGCAGTGCCGTGTTTAAGCCGAACCAGCAGCCAGTGAATGAAAAGATTTCTCCTGCACCATCAAAAAAACAACATTACGAAGCCGAACTGCAGCCGATGAATGGAAAAATTTCAACAGCACAATCAAGAAAAAAGTGCACATTGTGTTTAATACCAGATAGGGACATAAGAACTCTCCTTAACAAATAATAAAAAAGAAAAAACCCCTTGAACGCTCCCTGTTGCCAGGTACCCACCCAAGGGGATATTGCCTTCCATTTTTTTTGTTGGGGGTGATTAAAAAAGGAAGGCAGAGAATCTCTGCACAAAAGCTAAAAGGGGTCAAAAATCAGTGTATGATCTCAATGCCAAGCTCGTCGCCCATCTCTTCGATCTCCCTCTGGGCTTCCCTTTTGTCGATCTTGCCCAGTATCCATGGCGACTTGACGCCTGTGATGATGGTCATCACTGTCAGCTTGCCTTTCATATCATCTGTCACTCTGGCTCCCCATATGCAGTTGGCATCCTCGTCCATCGACTCGGTCACCAGCTCGCCGACCTTGTTTATCTCTTCCAGGGTAAGGTCGGTTCCGCCGTGCACATGGATAAGCGCTCCTGTCGCGCCCTCGTAGGTTATGTCAAGCAGCGGATTGCTGAGCGCGCCCTTCACAGCCTCCTCTACCCTGTTGTTGGTATCAGAAGCGCCGACGCCCATCGCTGAGACCCCGACGTTTGTCATTATCGTCTTGAAATATGCAAAGTAAAGGTTGACAAGTGATGGCA
>CAZPXC010000095.1:0-4636 GCA_964590935.1 uncultured Methanosarcinales archaeon | reverse complement strand
AAATTTCGTTTTGAGCAGCCCTTCGGGCTTGCTTGCTGCACTTGATGGAAAATAAATTTAGAAGCTTTACTTAACACAAAGGAAGTCAAAAAATACGGAAGCTATTTTTTATCTTGGGATTCAACATAATCTATATTCTCAGGACCAAGAAAATTAAGAAGCAGTGGATTAGCTTTAAGTTTTCCGAAACTATCCCTGTCTATCCTTTTGGCATCGAATTCCAGTCTGTATCTCTGGATCCCCTCCCTGATCTTTTCAGATAAAAAACGTCCTTCTTTATCAAGCTTATCTACAAGCCTGACAACCATCACCTTATCTGTAATCCCTTTACTGAGCCTCTCCAGGTCCTGTAAAATAGACCTGGTCTTATAAATGAACCCTAAGATAGCATCCCTATATTCGTCTTCATCATCTATATCGATCCTAAGCCTGAACTGGCCGATCTCCTCAGTATGAAACTTAAACTGGAGGTGGGGAAAATGATGTTTGCTTGGAGGCAGGTGATGTTCGATAGCGTATTTTCTGTGTACTGTCCTGCAATCCTCAAACCTGGTGGTTATCCGGAGTGAATATTCTTCTTCCTTAAGATCTATACTTGGCCTTTCATCTATCAATACTCTCACGCCCGAATCCTCATAGAGCGTTCTGTTAAAGTAAGTCTTTGTAAAATGGAACCTTTTCATAGACTGTCATGATATTCATCGGTCAGACCAGCAGATACAGAGTTCTCGATCGCATTTTTCCATTTTTCAGGTATCTTCTCTTCTTCACTCAGCCTGAGCGGTTCCTCGATATCTTCCCTGAACGACTCTTCGCTTAGGCTATAATCATAATAGAGCTGCCGCCAGCTTGCGATGCTCCCATAGTCACTTTCATGACGGGCTCTGAATTCGATACGGAACTCTTTCCTTAAGGCTAATGCGACAGCCTTTAAATAGATAGTCAGGAAGAAACCGGAAAAATGCTTATGTGTATTATCAGCTCCAAAGAATTCAGATGGGTTGATCACCCTTTTCCTGTAAAATACTTTCCTGACCTTCAGGTCCAGTGTAAAATCAGACCTATCTGACTTAACGTCATTGTATTCAAACTCAAAGCCGATAGTTTCCTCATAATCATCGGAATTAAAAAAAGCGACTTTCCTCTCATATTTGATCGCCTTGATATTGTCATCACCTAAAGAGACTGTTTTTTCCCTGAGCAGTCTTTTAATAACATCATCGAACGTTTCGTTCTCTTCCTTTTGGCCCTTTAGTCTGTCCCAGGTACGGATCTCAACCTTGATGGTCTTGGTCCTGGCAGGGAGAGCAGTGCCTCCTACATATCTGTTTTGTGCCATTTTCCATTAGATATACTAAATATACTTGGTGTAGTGGTATACTAATATATAAAGTTTTTTATTTATTATGGGATATCACTCAGAAACAGTTGATGTGTAAATGTGCAACATTGTAATCAGAGATGCTCGAAAAAATTTCAATCACACAATAAATAAAAAACAAACATTACAATTCCGAGGTTTACAGCAATAATTCACCACCTATTAGAGGTAACAGAATAGAAAGATTTAAATACTAGTTCATATCAGTAGTACCCAAGATGAAACAGATACTTACAGACATAGGTGGGACGACAAGCCCGGCCGACTTTGTGAAGGTACTTATGAATGATTTCAGGGAGAACGGGCCATCCTATATATCCAGGGCCAGTCCGAAGGCTCTTGAGCTACTTGTAAAGCTGATGGACGATACAGGCCTGGCGACAGGCGAGGAAATAATAGATTTTGTCTATGACCAGCTCGGGCAGAGGAACTTTCAGCCTGAATACCAGGCGCTTGTCGGCGAGGCCAATGTTGACAGCTATAACACAGGAAGGCTGAGAGGCGAGTTTTTTGCTGATGTCCCGGCAGCACTGCAAAGATGGAAAAAGAACGGCAAGGGTGTCTATATCTATTCCAACGGAAGCGAGGAGTCCCAGGAGGCGATGTTCAGGACAGACTGGCAGGGGAGCCTTGCAAAGTACATCGACGGTTTTTTTGACACTGCCCGCATAGGCAGGAAAGATGACCCGGACAGCTACAGGAAGATAGCAGAGAGGATTGAGACATCAACAGGGGATATCCTCTACCTGTCAGACCTGGAGAAGGAGCTTGAGGCAGCAGACAAGGCAGGCTGTGATACAAGGCTTGTGATAAGGCCTGGCAACAATCCCATCATGCAGCCGGGGAGATTCCAGGAAGTGACAGATTTCAGCGGGATATAGGTCGTTTTCTTACAGTCCCTGTATCTGTGTCCACTTCGACAACATCATTGTCATTGAGGAGGAGGGTGGCGTTTTTTGTGCCGATTATGCAGGGCTTGCCCATCTCACGGGAGCTTATCGCAGCATGGCAAGTTACACCGCCCTCATCTGTGATAAAGCCCGCTGCCCTGTTCATCGCAAGAACATAGTCAGGGGACGTCATGGTGGCGACAAGGAAGTCACCCTTTCTTAGTTTTTTGAAATCGCCAGGGGACAGGATGATCTTTACCCTGGCTGTGTACCTGCGTCTCTTTCCCCTGCAGGCGACAGAGCCCTTGATTGTGCCTGCTTTGGCCTCCTGGCCTGTCTCTTCCTTAAACATTTTCATCTCACTGTCAGTTCCGAAAGCTACGCTGCCGTGTATGACTTTCAGGAAAAACTCATCCCTGATCCTTTTTTGTGACTCAGCGATAAGCCTCTCTTTTTCAGTGTCTAGTTTGCTTAATTCCTCTGTCAGGAGGTATTTCAGGTTTTTCAGAGGCACACCTGCTGTCCTGCCTATCGCCTTTAGTATCTCGTTGTAATGGTAGAAGAGCCGAAAGTCCAGCATCTTCCTCTCATCGGTCCAGAGGGTTATCATCTGTATTATCCCGATGAGCCTTAGCTGGCTCTCTGTCAGCCTGCTGCTGATATCCTTTCTTAGTTTCCTGTTTTCCTGGTCCTTTTTTCGGATGCGGTCTAGCTTTTTCCTGGCAGAGTTTCTGTTTAGTTTGTCTAGCCTTTTCTTGAAATACCTCTCGTCTAATGATCCAGGGCCGTCATAGCCGAAGGTCACCCAGCAGTATCTCCTGGCCAGTTCTTTTTGGGCGCTTTTGCTGTCTTTCAAAAAGCTTTTGAGGATATCTGTCTCCATCTGGTTTACATAAGTCTTTTTTCCCGGGAGGCTGATGATGTCAAACTCCTTGTCGCTTAAGCCCACTGATCCCCTTATCTCCTTTTTTAGCATGTCGCCTGCGATATACCATGCCGGAAAGCAGGCTGCATCGTAGAGCATGAAAAGCGCCTTTATCTCTTTTGCCTTTTTTATGAGGCTTTCAATGGAGAGCCCGCTGTAATGGCCTGCAGACAGCCATCTCTGGATCTTTTTTCTGGCTTTTTCTGTGTTTTTGCATATCTTTTGGAAGAAGCCTTTGTCTCTCAGCACTTTTTTTGAGATATACCCGGCTGCCCTGGCCCAGTCATCGGCCAGGTAGTATGACCTCAGCCTGCCATCCTTGAACAGGAAATACTGGAGCTTAAGCGCGGTGCCGTAGCTCTTTCTTATATCATCTGATGTTATCAGCACCCCGTTCCAGTATGCAGGGTTCAGAGCGTTTTCTCTTATCCTGTAGAGCATGAACCTGTTCTTCTCTGCATGCTTTTTCAGGCTTGTTATGGGCCTGCTCTGCACTATGTAGAACCTTTTATCCTTTGCCCATTCGATGTCGCAGGGCAGGCCGAAATGGTCCTCTATCCTGATTATCAGGGCGGCGAGCTTCCTGATCTCTTTCTTGTCCAGCACCCTGTTTTTTATGCCTGTGATGTTCATGCTTTTTTTGTCCACGACATAGCTTTCCGGGGTCACTCTTCCTGAGACTATGGCTTCCCCTGTGCCGTGGCATGCCTCTATTATAATATGGTCCCTGTTCCCTGTTACAGGGTGGACAGAGAAGGCGATGCCGGCCTTTTTTGCCCGGACCATCTCCTGGACGACCACTGCGACAGAGATCTTCCTGTTTCTCATGCCCTTCTCGAACCTGTAGAATATCGCCCTTGAGTTGAACAGCGAGGCCCAGCATCTTTTTATGTTGCTGATGAGGTTGTGTTTGTCAGAGTTGAGGAAGCTGTCCAGCTGCCCTGCCCATGCAGCAGATGCAGAGTCCTCTGATGTTGCAGACGACCTGACAGCTGTTTGTTTCTTGTTAAGTCTTTTGAACGCTTTTTCTATGTCCTCACTGATATCAGCAGGCATCTCTTTTGATGCGATCAAGTTCTTTATCCTTTTAGAGGCCTTTTCTATCGTATCGATCTTTTTTGTGTCGACACTTTCCAGGGCTTTTGTTATATCTTTCTCTATCCCTGTCTCTTTTATGAACCTCTCAAACGCTGCTGTGAGAACTACGAAACCTTTTGGCACAGGGATGCCTATCCTTGCCATCTCTCCCAGAGCTGCACCTTTCCCTCCGGCTATATTTGTGTCTTTTATTGATAACTGTCTTATGGTTCTTGTGAATTTCATTGCTGTTTATTTGGCAGCTTTAGGTTTATAAATGAATCGGTTTGAAGTGATTTGCTCTGGATATTTTGATTTGAATGGCAGGGTTATGCGTAATAAAAGTATGTTTAATAGATGTTA
>CAZPXC010000094.1:0-4768 GCA_964590935.1 uncultured Methanosarcinales archaeon | reverse complement strand
AACCAATTGGTGGAATAGGGCATTTTCCGAAGGAAAATGACCGTCGAAGCCATGGCTGGCTGGATTTTTTCAATATAATACAAAATTTCAACCATTACCAAATAATTACACCAAAGCCATGGACGGCTGGATTTTTCCTGATAAGAATAATATCTAGTTAAAAACTTGACTTAATTTATCAGTAACCTTTATATATATGAACGGGTAGAAATTATCCTGTACAATGAAAAAAGAGGCCATCCGATGATCAAGGGCATATTTGCTGTTTTATTGCTGCTGATAATTATTGATTGTGCCTATGCTGACTGGAGCCTTCCACCGGATGTAGAAGGGCCAAGTGGCATTAGCGGAGGCTCTGGTGGTATTATCGCCGGCAGTCAGGAGGCTGTTCCTTCTACAAGCTACCTGAGGCTCAGCCTTGCGATCGCCTGTTATGATGAAGCAAGGACAGCCTCTGACGGCATCGACTACAGGATTGTCATGTTCAACAGGACCAACTACCTTGACGGCACACCTGTCCTGGACTATGAGTATTATTATCCCTTGCCATTCATCTATGGCGCGGGCTACTGGAGTTCTGATGCAACTCCTTTATGGGTCCCAAATTATGAGCCCGGGGTGCAGATAACGCTTGACAGCAGCAATCCAAAGTTTGTAAGGTTTGAGGGAGAATGCGACGCATTCTCAAGGAACGAGCATGAGTACTACGAGAACAGTAACCTCCTGAAGACATACTGCTCGCCCACAGGATGCGACCCCTCGGATTGGGACCAGATGGACCCTGCCGCGTTTTCATATAACGTTGACTGGGACAATGACCAGACCATGTGCCAGCTTTTGGGCGGCGATTGGCTCTCTGGTGGTGATTACGATGGCTGGAGATGCTGTGTTGATGACTGGATATGGATATACAACAGGCCCATTGATTATCATTCGAGAGGGATTCCGGAAAGGCATGACCTGGAGAGCGCAGACAGCCTTTGCCTTTACAGCAGCACCCCAAGTTATGGCAATGCGATAGATACAGGTGATTATTTTGGCGGCAATAATTATTACTGCAGTTCTCAGGGCATGGGCCACAAGGCCTATGATCCAACACTGTCTTATGATGATGACGGCGAATCAACGTTTGCAGACCCTTCCAAGCCTTTTTACTTTCTGGGGAGCGGAAATTCTGAGACCGACATAGGTAAATGGTCGGACTATTATGAAAACGATGCCATGTTCTGCGATATGAGCTTTGACAGCTCTTCTGGCGCCGGGGTAAAGTTTCAGTGGCTCACATTAAAGGATGCGGGAAACAAGAACCAGGCAGTATGCGAGCTCTTCCTTGGCTATAACTGGACAGGCACGATGTGCTGCGGGGCGCCGGGAAATCCTGAGTCATACAATGACCCTGAAACAGAGTGCGATGGTCTTGGCAGGGGCACCCAGATCCTCAATTCAGGCACGCCTCTGGCCCATATAACTTTCCAGCAGCAGTTCCAGGACTTATGTGATGCCTACAGGACAAAAAACAGGGCATGTTTTGAAAACAGGACTGTTGAAAACAACTCCATCGCATTTTCACAGGACAATCCTGATATCAAGAACATATTCAACGAGAACGGCGAACTGTTCATATGCAGTGGTACGAACAATGTTCCCGGCTTTACTGTGGTTCCAAAATGCGGCTATAAGGGGGGCTATGATGAATTTTCCATCTGCACCTATATGAACGATTCATGGCACAAGAAGACAGAGAGCTATTCATCCGATATTCTCGGTTACAGGCCCGGGCTTTATGACAATGAGGATGACCTGTCTGCTTCAGTGCACAGCAGCAGTCTTCCATCTGAGGTTGTTAATGCAGGCCTATTTTCAGTCAACACAGAATGCTGCTTTAGTAATATGTGCTGGGATGGCAATGAATGCGTTGACAGCGCATCTGTCTATAAGCTGTCTCCTGACAATGAATGGAGCGAGCTCGTTACATACGAAGATGGTGACCAGGTTTTCGCATGCAGGAACGGCACATGGCATGGTCCGATTGATCCTCAGTACAACTGGTTTTATGACACCAGGTATCCTGGGTTCTGCGTCGATGCTGACCAGTGCTATTGTACCGGTTGCCCAGCGAAGTATGTAGATAACGGCTGCACTAACCAGCCGAACTTTTTCAAGGATGACCATTTCTGCGAGGGGCCTGGCTGGACATCAAGGACCAAGCTTCTCGCGACACAGATGATGGCCCTTTCAAATGGTGATTATACCCTGTTTTGCGGAGACTATGAAGCAGCGATAAATTATTTCCAGCCGTTGGAGCCGCTTTCAGGAAGGCTGAACAATTTCTGCGTTCTGAACTCTTCAGGCACAGTGACCATAGGGGTGTCATTCAATGCAGATGGCAATGACCCGCTTGCTCTTGATGCTGATAATGCGCTTCTCGATCCTTCTTCAGGCTTCATCACAACAGCCCTCGGCGAGGACCTGCTCAACTGCGATGATGCCATAGGTATTGCAGGCCAGGACGGCTATGGCAGTTTCAGGAAGTGCATGGCCGGCAACAATAAGTTCTGGTATAATGAGAAGACCCAGACACTGATATACAGCAAGGATGGGATAGATGAGGCAGAACCATTGCCCTCAAACTATGATCAGTACAACAGCCAGATCAAAACACTGTTCAGCACCATATCAAGCCATATTGATGCGCACACTGCTGATATCGATAAGGTGTTGCTGAACATTGAGCCGTTCAAGAATGCAGATGATTTCAGCGAGCTATATCTTTCAAAGACAGGCCAGGATACAGTATTTGGGGTTGTCGAGACAAAATATGATCCTGCCAATAAGGACAACAGGAATTTCATGGGCATCAGCTACACTGGCGTTGACGGCATTGATTGTGATGACATAACCAGTGCTTATGATTATGCATACTGCGGCCAGCAGGGCCAGAGCATGATTGTGCTCGGCAGGCGGGTAGATACAGGTTTCAAGTACTGGACAGACCTGACTGCAAAACTCAGGATGAGATAAATGCTGCTTTTTGCGGCATTTTTTCTACATTAAAATGGGATTAAAAAAGGGGCAGGTAACGATGTTTATCATAATAGGCCTTATAGTCCTTATTGTAATTATGTTCCTGCTCTTTATCACCAATTCGATAAAGTCAGACCAGGCAACGAGGAATGTCGAGGTTATCGGTAGCATGTTTGAAAAGCAGGGCAAATACCATGGCTATGTCCTTTCATGCGTTGACCAGGCGCTGAAAAACGGGGTTTTCCTGGTAGGTATGCAGGGCGGGGCAATATATGATTACGAAGCAAAGGGGGGCAAGCACTATCTTGGTCCTGGCAACGGCTATCCATACGGGAAATACATCCTGCCATACAGATACGATGGTGTGATCTATAACGTCAGCTATGGCATTGTTTCGCCGCAGCTTGGCTCCCTCTATCATCCAGACATCCCTTTCTATCCCTACGGCCTGACCAAGCTGGTGTCCAACCCAAAGATCATCAGCCCGTTCTATGTGAACGTGTTCGGCAATTTTCCCAGCAGCCCACTTACACCCTTATGCGATTATCATGGGAGCAACAGGAGGGAGCTGTCAGATACAGTTGCCTGTGAGACATACGACTCACGCAATGTCCATGACACCAATTCGGTCCAGGAATATCTTGAAAGGTATATTGAGAACTACACGATGGGGTGCGTGAACCTGAAAAGCCTTCCTGAGCTGGCCGGCTCGAACATCAGGAAAGGCAACATCACTGCAAACGTGACCTTCGGCGAAAGCCATGTGTTCGCTGATGTGACGATCCCTATATTCATCGAACTTGGGAACGTGAAGACTGTGATCCAGCTGAAGGATTTCCAGGTGAGGCTGAATGTCAGGCTCAAGAAGATCCATGAGCTCGTCTCCCATCTCATAGAGAACGATGTCAATAACATCTTCTTCAATATTGTGCGCGATGCCTCATCAGTCGATAACTGCAAGGACATAACCGGAGGGAACGCTCCGTGCCTAAAGCCCGGGATGCAGGTGGTCAAAAAGAGCAACGTATGCCTTGACACAGGATTATGCACAGAAGGTAAATATGATGATGTGCTTATCATAAAGGACAGCGAGTCGCTTATTGACGGCCGGCCATATGTTTTCCAGATAGCCATTGAGAACAGGCCGCCTGCGCTTGACCTCATCCGGACCGAGGTGGGAACAGGCTCGTATAATTATGATTATGTCGTTTTCAACGGTGATGAGATAGTCATAAAGCCGGTCGGCATAGACCCTGATGAGGACCAGCATAATGCGCTTGGCTTCATGGACAACTTGTATAATTACTACGGATGGAAGGAGGATTATGATGAATACTATGACCCTTTGTGCGGCTCAATATATAACCCTGATTGCCAGATCATGACAGCGGATCATCCGCACTCATGGAGCGGTTCAGATGATTATAAGGACACAAGGAGGGTTGCATCCTACAAGACGAATGATAATGACCTTGGTGTGCATACGGTCAAGGTTGAGGTGTGCGATGAGGCAAACCTTTGCGATTATCAGGCAGTTATCATACTTGTCTCCAACAGCTCATTTGTTGGGGGTTCGAATGATTATGCTGATATACCTGCAGGTTACGGCTCACTCGAGGACCAGTATCTCCTGACCTCCCCGATGACTGCTGCGTATTCTTTCAATCCTCCGTTCATACCATGGCACAAGTGGAGAATATCTTTTGAATCAGCATTATCCCTACCCGATATTTCTTATTCTTAA
>CAZPXC010000093.1:0-5043 GCA_964590935.1 uncultured Methanosarcinales archaeon | reverse complement strand
AAAGAAAGATCTGCAATCACAGAAAACATCAGAATTCCACTCATCTATGATAAATTGTCTAAGTGGAATCTGATGTGCTCGAAAACCACCAAGTGAGTGGAATTCTGGGCATCAAAAACCACTAGACCTTGTATGGCTTACAACTCCATGCTACTTTCGTAGATGTGTGGTTTTTGACAAATCCAGCCACGGCCGGGCGTAGCTGACCGTGTGTATGAAAATGGTTTACCATTTTCAACATGCCAAGAATCTCCGATTCTTGAGCATTCCCCTACGGAGTAGGGGGTTGCGGTCAGCGAAGCAGGCAACTGAACACAGGTTCGTTGCCGTACGGGCCTTGGTTGGCTGGATTTTTTCAGATAAAAGCAAATCTAGAAACATAACTTAACAGCTAATCCACAGCACAACAAAAGAATAAAGAAAAAAAGAACAAAAAAGAACAATGCTAATAATTCACATCAACAACATTGATCTTGAAGTGTAGTGTCTTGTCTGCAAGGGGATGGTTCAGGTCGATCGTTACTTCCTTGTCAGTAACGTCCGTAATCTTTGCCGGAAACTGCTGCATGTTCGGAAGCCCGACTGTCAGCTGCATCCCTGGTTGGGGCTCCTTGCCGATCTTCAGCTGTTCTTTTGGAATCTTCTGGACCAGCTCCGGCCTCCTCGAGCCGAAAGCCTCCTCAGGCTTTAAGGTGATCTCCTTCTTCCCGTCCTTTTCCATGCCGACAAGGGCACTGTCAAATCCGGGAATAAGCTCTTTTGAGCCGACTGTAACCTCAAGTGGCTTGCCGCTCTTCTCTGAGCTGTCAAAAACCTCACCACTATCCAGTTTCCCGACAAAATGAACCTTTACCTTATCTCCTTTTTTTATAGCCAACTTCATCCCACCTAGTTGGCCGCAAGCTTTACGTTGACAGCCTTTGGGCCGCGGTCGCCTTGTGTCACTTCAAATTCGACAGCATCATCATCATGCAGCTCAACGCCTTCCTTCAGCGAGGTCTGGTGGACAAAGTAATCCTTACCATCTTCAGCCGAGATGAAGCCGAATCCCTTCATGCTGTTGAAAAACTTTACTTTTCCTTTCATTTTATAACCTCCTTAAATTTTTGTCAGAAAGAGTATTGGTACTCGATACTTTTTAAAAACTTCAGCAAAAGTGTTTCCTGACTAGGCCCGGAAATGTATACCTTATATATAAAAGGTTGTATTTTGCGGGAATCTGGCTGGCAAAAGCATAAAGATATAAACATGTCCAAAACCCGATCCTGATGCGAAGAAAAATCTATGGCCAGTCCAGGATCGAAACCTGCCCTTTCTGCGCCAAGAGGGCGCTTTTCAACAACAGCCAGGGCATAGCTGTATGCAGGGAGCACAGGTACAATAAATTGATGCCCAGGTGCGTGTGCGGTGAGCTGCTTGAGATCAGGAAGGGCAAATGGGGGCCTTATTTTTTCTGCATGAACTGCGGGAACATAAGCTACAGGAAAGGGATTGATATGAATTCTGAAACACCCAGGAAGCCAGAATCATTCTGAGTGAGGCAACATTTTCACATATTACTTATATAAATACTTATTTTTTAATTAATTATAATATTTATATAAATTATTAAATAAAATATTATTTTATTACTTATTTATATACTAAATACTTATTTTTAGATTAACCTAAATTTATATTATAGAATGTATTTTAATTAATATAATAGTTTATATTTTAATATATATAATAAATATAATTTTTTTACAATTATAAATACATAATTAAATTAAACTATTAATATAATTATTAGTACTGATTTTTAACTATATTTTATACTTAATTATTTACCTATGTTAATTATTAATAAATTACAGAATATATTTACATATTAAAAAACTTATAAAAATACTTATTTATTAATTGTTTCCCTATAAGAATTCATGAAAGGCAGGCCCTGATAAAACCATTGAACAATGGATGCGGTTTCAGCAGCCTGGACTTGAACTCCGGGTGGGCCTGTGTGGCAACGAAGAACTTATGCCCCGGAACCTCGATAAACTCCATAAGCTTCCTGTCAGGCGACTGGCCGGAGAATACTATTCCCTTTTCTTCAAGCTGCCTGATATAAGCAGGGTTTACCTCATACCTGTGCCTGTGCCTTTCCTGGACATCTGTCCTGCCGTAAAGCCCGGCCACTACAGAATTTTCTTTGAGCACTGCGGGCCATGCTCCCAGCCGCATCGAGCCGCCATAGTTCGAATCTTTAATATTCTTCTCCTGCTCAGGGAGTATGTCTATTACCGGATATTTTGTATTCTTGTCGATCTCGCTTGTATTCGCACCCTGCATCCCGCACACATCCCTTGCAAACTCCACAATGGCAAGCTGCATCCCGTAGCAGAGGCCAAGGTAGGGTATGTTGTTCTCCCTCACATACCTGATCGCCTTAATCTTGCCTTCTACGCCACTTCCTCCAAAACCGCCCGGCACGATTATACCGGCAAAGTCCTTCAGCTTTTCGATGCTCGACGGGTCTTTTTCAAACTCTTTTGAGTCGACCCAATGTATCTCAGGCATTACATTGTTGGAATATGATGCATGCTTGACCGCCTCGATGACCGAGATGTACGAATCCTCAAGAGAGAAATCCCCGATATCGAAATATTTTCCGATAATGCCGATGCTTACCTTTTTCTCAAAACCCTGGATCTTGTTTATGTACTGCTTCCATTCATCAAAGCTCTTTGAGGCCTTGGGCTTCATGCCGAACATCTCCAGGATCCGGCCAGAGAATCCCTGCTCTTCAAAAACCACAGGAACCTTATAGATCGTCTTTACATCCGGCGCTGAGATCACGTTCTCTTTGGAAACATTGCAGAACAGAGCGAGCTTGTCCTTCCTGACATTGTCAACAGCATACTCTGACCTTGCTACCAGGAAATCCGGCTGTATCCCACACTCCATCAGGGCCCTTACAGAATGCTGCGCCGGCTTGGTCTTCATCTCCCCAAGGTTGCCCGGCACAGGAAGATAGACCACATGGACGAATATCATGTTGTTTCTCTCCCTCTTCATCTGCCTCACTGCCTCAAGGAAAAGCACGCTCTGGTAATCGCCTATTGTCCCGCCGATCTCGATCAGGACAAAATCCGGGCTGTCGATCTTCGCGACATTCTCTATCCTTCTCTGGATCTCCTGAGGGATATGTGGTATGACCTCGACGCACTTGCCATCGTATTCAAGGTTGCGCTCCTTTTGTATGACTGTCTGGTATACCTGGCCTGTCGTGATATTATGCTCCTTCTCGACATTGATGTCCAGGAAGCGCTCATAATTGCCGAGGTCCTGGTCAGTTTCCCCCCCGTCCTCTGTGACAAAGACCTCGCCGTGCTCTGTCGGCCTCATAGTGCCTGCATCTATGTTAATGTAGGGGTCTATCTTTATCGGGCTGACAACATAGCCCTGGCCAGTGAGAAGATTGCCTATCGATGCTGTAACGATGCCTTTGCCAAGGCCTGAGAGCACCCCTCCGGTTATCACAATATACTTGGTCTTTCCCATTCTTTCCCCCCGTAGCAAATCAGGCTTCAGATAATATTTAAATATTTAGCTCATGCAAAACATAGTTTGCTATAACCTTCACAATTTATACAACATGTTAAGTAAAGTTTCTAGATACCATCCTGATAAAAAATCCAGCCACCCATGGCACGGACGGTCGCGAACCTGAGCTTTAGCGGCCTACTCCGCTGACCACAACCCCTCGCTACATAAAGAAAATCCCGACTTCATCGGGATTTTCAGACTTGCAAAATCAAAAAATGCCTGCTTTAGCAGGCATTTTTCAATTATTGCAAAGCAAGGGAACGTGGTCAGCTACGTCCGGCCGTGGCCGGATTTTTTTTGAATGATTTTGATTTCTTCCTTCCAGTGCTGGATGCCAGCCCGGAGGGCTGCTCAAGTCGAAATTTGTCCATTGGCGCTGGTTCGGCAGGCACCCACAGTGCCGTGCTTAAGCCGAACCAGCCGCCGATGAATGGAAAAATTTCTTCAGCACCATTCAGTAAAAGGATAAATCATATTTAATACAAAACAGACAGATAACAACTTTTCTTAAAGCAACAGCAAACTTAATAAAGCAAAGAAATATGCCATAAGATGATGAGATACAGGGCAAGAAGCGTCGTTATACCTCTGGTGCTGGCCAATATAGGCGTATTCATACTGCAGATGGTGCTGGGGCAGGGGTTCACAAACTCATTCCTGCTGGCATCTGACAGTGTCCTTACAAGGCCATGGATACTAGTCACATCGATGTTCCTGCATGCCAGCGTGACTCATATTCTTTTCAACATGTATGTCCTGTTCATATTCGGGCCCCTGCTGGAGCAGAGGATCGGCCCGAAAAGGTTCCTGTATATATACTTCCTTTCCGGGATCATCGCAGGCATAGTGTCAAGCCTGTTCTATCCCCTTGTGCTGGGCACACCGCTAAGAGCCCTGGGCGCCAGCGGCGCGATCATGGGCATACTCGGCGTTATCATCATGCTCATGCCCAACCTCAAGGTGCTTTTTTTCTTCATCATACCCATGCCGCTCTGGATAGCAGCCATCATATTTGCAGGGATCGACGTATTTGGCATATTCTATCCTTCAGGGATCGCGAACGTCGCACATCTTGCCGGCCTCGGCTGCGGGCTGCTCTATGGCATATACCTTATGAAGCAGAAGAAGCGCTTTCACAGGAGATTTAGCTCAAGGAGCACGATGGATTCGGATGATATCGAGGATTACCTGAGAAGCGGAAGGATATGATCATTGTCGTGCAGCAGGGCAGCACTTTCTTTTTTACAGAATTCATGCACGACGAAGAGCAGAATCAAGCTCTCTATTTACTTCCTCCTGGCCATACTTATCAATAAGCGCAAGATACAGCGCCCTATGATGGGCAGGGGCCCATCTTGGAGACCTGCCGACAACCCATTTGCTTGGAGGCACATTGAAAGGTACCCTGGTTATTGTCCTTGCAAGATATTCAGCACAATCCCCTGGAGAGAAAGG
>CAZPXC010000092.1:0-5151 GCA_964590935.1 uncultured Methanosarcinales archaeon | reverse complement strand
AGCAGCATGTCCAGAAAAAAGGGAAAAGGGCAAAAAAGCTCGAGTTCAAGTGATCTGACCTGTTAAATGTATCATTGACATCCGTTCTTCCATTCGCTGATCGCTGCCATCAGACCATCAATACTTACTGTACCTGATTTCCATTTTGAGATATATGCTATCAGCTCCCCGGAGTCCACTGTGTTGTCTGAGTTCGCATCAGCAGGGCCGCATGAAGCTGTTGGTGTCCCTGAAACATACTCGTAAGCCCCGATGTCCCAGCCTGACCTTGTGTTCTTGTTCCTGTCGACTCCCATCTCAGGGATATACCACGATTTTTGTGAAAGATCAGTCCCAGCATAACTGCTTGTAAGCGTATAATCATGGTTTGCTGCATCTTTAAACAGAGGCTGTGAAGGGTCAGCTGCGCCAGTTCCTTTGCTGTGCTCATCAGCTCCCTTATGACCTATAGCCAAGGTCGAGTAGGTTACGCCGCTGCATCCGATATCAGAATACCATGAACCGGAACCATGGCCAGGACCATCAGCACCATAGCCAAAATCGCAGGCAGGGGATTTTGTAAAGCTCCACCTTGCGAAATATTCACCGTTTGCATGGCCGCCATCCTGCACCCAGGAATTATAATCCGAATAAAAATTAAAGTTATCTCCTTTATCATCTGCAAAATTGGTATTCACATAATTTGTGTGCCCGCCCGGCTTATAGAAGATGTTATTATACAGATATACGTTAACCTCTGCAGTCTCGTCTGGCAATCCTGATGCTGCAGTTATAGCCAGGTTCCCCCTGTACTTGCCGCTTGAGGTATCCTCGCCATTATGGGCATAGGTATTATGGGCCATGAACAGGTCAAACGGGCCTGCGTAGATGTTCGAGCCGTGGAAGGAATTATCATACACAAGATTGTCAATGATATAGAATTTTACCTCGCCTGAATATGCAGGGTCTCCGGCGCTGTTCATATTTATACCCCAGACATTATCTCTTGCTACAGACCCTAAAACCTTATAGACTATATCCCTGCCTCTGCCATCCTGCTCCCCCAGATCAAAACCCTTGAGGTTATCATAAGACGAGCAGTTTGAAAATGTGACCTGGCTGTTAAATGCCTTAAAGCCTATACCGCAGTCATTTCCTGATTCATCTCCCTTGTGATTATAGGCGACAGTGTCGCTTACGATGCCTATCCCTTCCTTGTTATTGTCACCAATAATGAGGCCGTTGATGTAGTTATGGTTCCCGTCGAACTCACAATCTTTAACAGCAAAATTATCGACATTCCGGAGATTCAGCTGTCCGTCCCCTGCGCCAGCCGTGTCAGTCTGGTAAGCCTGGCCATTGTTATGAAAATACATGTCTGACATCCTTATATCAGACACTGCGCTACCGTCTGGCTTCTCCTTGACCTGTATCCCTCCAAGAAGACAGTCCCCAACCACGATCCCCCTGGGGAAGGAGCCATCTATCTTCACGCCATTAACCCTTATCAGGATAACCGATATCCCTATATCCATCCCTGTTCCATTAAAGACAACACTGCCGCTGCCCCATGAAGGGTCAGCCACGAACGAGATAGGGTCGTTTTCTGTTGCAGATTCGCTGTAATAGGTCTTATCAATCCATATCCCGCCGCCGTTTGAGGCATCATGGACAGTCCCCATTTTCAGCATAAAAGTTGTGCCTGGAGGCACCTTCCTGGCGGAATCAAAGACGACAGGGCTTCCCCATACTGCCCGCTGCCAGCCTGAATCATAGGAACCAGAGGGTCTTGTCCCGGGAATCGTCTTCCAGGCAGTGCTCTGGGTCAGGCCGTCATTGTTGTCATTTCCATCTTGAAAATCAATATAATATGTAGCACCCAATACGCTTCCAAGAAAACCAAAGGCCAGCAAGAGAACTGAAATCAGGAACAATACCCGGTAACCAATCCTCTTTTTCACCTTACCTATCTAATAAATCATATATATAATACTTTCTTTTTCATTGAAAAAGCGCTGATGGATTACATAAAGAAAAACCGAAAGAAAGCCGGTGTCCGGATAATCACATCCCTAGTTCCATAAGGTCCTTGGCATCATAGAGCTTGTTGAAATCTGCCATTATCTTGACAATGTCTGTCGAGGTTATGATCCCTTTAAGCTTGCCATTCTCGACCACAGGCATCTTTTTGATGTTATACTTGACCATCATCTCACTTACTTCCTTGATATCCATGCCAAGTTCTACGGATATTATGTTTATCGACATTATGTCCTCTGCCAGGACCTCTCCCGGAACCTTCCTGCGGGCAACAACCTTCCTGACAATGTCCCTCTCGGTTATTATCCCGACAGGCTCGCCGTTTTCCGCAACAATAAGGCTGCCTATGTTGTGCTTCTTCATCAGTTCAGCAGCTGTGTCGACATGATCATGTTTTGCTATTGTAATGACTTTCTTGGTCATCCACTGGTCAACCTTGAATACCTGCATGCAAATCACCTCTGTAGATTATTGTCCGGCGTATTGTTTTTAAATTTTATGAATTGTGCGAAAATACCAGTATTTAATATGTTCATTTCAACAACTTCTTCTCTTTTGCGAACTTCTCATGGACCGGGTGCTCGCTATCCTCATCAATCTCAACGATGTCATCAAGCTCATCTTCTATATCATGCTTCTTCTTTTTCATTTTGGTTGAGAGATGATTTTTATCTATTTAAAATTATCTTTTGCTAGCACCCTTTCCTTACTGTGCTCCTCCTCAATGCCCACCTGAAACTACACCCGCAGTCAAATCAGAATAATATAAAAGAGGAGAAGCAGAACCAACAAAACCAATCACAAGTAAACCTAAGATCCCAAGAATAATCAAGCTTTTTTCCATTTTTCTACTAAACCGGCCTTTTCTATCCTGAACAGTCCGGTAAATTCGTTCTCCATGATAATAGAGGCCTTTTCGATATTTATTTTTTTCGAAAAAATAGGGCAGTCGGTGACAAGTGTCTCGGCCTCGCCTCCCTCGAAGGCGATGTTTATCCCTGTTTTCCTGTTCATCGCGGCCAGGCGGTCAATGTCCTTATGCGTAATCTTCCTTCCCAGCCAGCTCTTGTCCAGGCCGTCTGCTGCAACGCTGGTCAGGATAAACTCAAAGCCGTTGTCAAGTATCTCCCTCATCTCTGTCTCCTGGTTCAGGTGCCACAATGGAGAGAATATCTTCAGGCCAAGCCTGTCGCATATCGCCTCTATCCTGCCCCTCTGGTATGTGGAGAAGAGCGCTCCTGTTATGATGCCGTCAATCCTGTATTTGTCCCTGGCACTGGCAATGGCCTTTTCAAGGTCCTTTAGCTCCTCCTCTTTTTTCCCCAGAGTCTTCATGCTTATCAGAGGGATCTTCAGGGCCTCTGACTGCAATTTGACCATATCGATAGCAGGGGTGTGGAACATGTATGAATCAGGGTTTTCGCTCCTCATCGATATAAGGCATCTGACAGCATAATTCTGCCTCAGCATCACATGCATGGCGTATATGCTGTCCTTGCCTCCTGATACCAGCGCGCCCAGATTAAGGTTGTGGCCCGGATAAAAGCTCCGGAGATATTCTGACTTGAGCCTGAGCCCGGCCTTTCTGGTAAGCTTGCCGAGGCCTCGGTCAAGCTTGCTCCCATACTGCGCTGCTTTCTTCTTTCTCCAGGCTATATCATCACCAAGACCCAGGTCAAGAGCCACCTGCCTCAATATGATCTTCTCCTTGCCTTCCTTTAGCTTTAGCCTTCCGGGAATCTTCAGGGCAAAACCGATCAGGTCCTTATCCAGGAAAGGCACCCTCAGCTCAAGGCTGCTGGCCATTGTTATGGTATCGTCCCTGTAGGTGTCTCTCTCATAGAGTTTTAGAAGCCCTGAAACACACTCCTTGTTAATATCCAGAGCCCTCTTATGCCGCTCATATCCGGCAAATATCTCCTCAGAGCCCAGGCCTGAGAAAATGACCCTGACCCCGTCCTTTTTCGCAAGCTCGCATGCAGGAAAAAACGTGATGCCGACACCGACTTTCGTGACATTGGTGTCCTCGATAAGCGGGACGACCTTCCTGATGTATCCTTCAACTTCACCCAGCCTGATCTTCCTTATCTTCAGCTTCAGCCCAAGCTCATGGGCGGCTCTCTGCGCATAGACAAGGTCCTCTGCATCAGACATCCCTGGCTCATCCAGTACAGCAGTGTAGCATGTGAAATCTTTTTTCAGGCTTTTGCAGATCAACGCGAGGATAGTCGAATCAATACCACCTGAGAACAGTATGCCAAGCTTCCTGTCAGGCAGGCGCTTTTTTACAGCGCTGATAAGCCTCTTCTGCACCTCTTTCCTGATAGAATCAACAGACCTCCTGTTTTCAGGGGTTATTGAAAAAAAGCCCCTTTCCAGGATCTCTATCCTGTCACTTCCCGGGCTGTACCTGAGGACCTTCCTGGGATTCAGCTCGCTTATGTCCATGTAGCCTAATCTCTCCAAAACCTTCTTCTCTGATGCGAACGCAAATCCGTTGCTGTGGCTGTAAAAGAGCGGCTTGACCCCGATTATGTCTCTTGCAAGAATAAGCTCATCCCTGTTCCAGTAAGCAAAGGCATAATCCCCGTCCAGCTCATCCAGGACATGGGTTATATCTTTGGTGCCTTTCTTATCTATAAGCCTGAGCAGGAGCTCTGCATCATTCCCAGCGCCAAGCCTGTACTTTTCATTGAGGCTCTCCCAGTTGTATATCTCGCAGTTTGCGCTAAGCCAGCCGATGTTCTGGACAGGCTGCAGCACAAAGCTCACAACTGAGTGCAGGCAGTGGCCCAGGCATGAGTTGCCGGGCAGCATCTTAAGCTCGCTGATGCTCTTGGAGTAGCTTGCAGATTTCTCTGTGGTTATCCCAAAGCCGTCCCTTCCCCTGTTTTTCATCAGCTCAAGGCCTTTTTTCGCATGCCTCGCCGCTCCTTTGCGGTTGAATATGCCAATAATTCCACACATGTCCAGCCCATAAACCAGACATATTTAAAAATATGCTGTAAAATAACATATCTTAAGTATCCTAATTCTGGTTTTTTCTTGATGGTACAATGCTTGATTTTTTCTTGATTGTGCAATTGAAATTTTTTCATACTCAAAAATGAAACATTTTTGGTACCCTAAAAA
>CAZPXC010000091.1:3579-5445 GCA_964590935.1 uncultured Methanosarcinales archaeon | reverse complement strand
GGCGACTACCCTTCTCCTGTAAAGAGCAGTAATGTTTACCTTTCTCAGGGTGTAATTGTTAAGCAGGCCAACCGCTTTTGCAGCAAGTATCCTCTTCTGATCAGCCCTTGGCAGGTGGAGGAACACATCCACCTTGTCATCAGGAAGATTGTTGATGAAATCCTGGGCAGCAGAGACAACCTTATCAGAATCATTCATCAGAACCCTGTTAAGGGTCCTCACCCTCCATTCGGGGATCTTCTCTGCAAGCTGCTGAGCGATGTTTAACCTCTGCCTGACAACCGACGCAGCTGCAACAAAAAGCCTGTCGCATTCCCGGACCGGGTTTTTGATATTGTGCTCTGTCAGGAAATCGACACAGTCCCTCTCCCTGGCAGCGAGCTTTATGCATTCTGCATTTGGGTCATCAACATCTGTATAATTATTAAGAAATGCCACGCATCTTGCATATCTTGGTTCTGTATTATTTACGCCGTTGGGATCCTGGTTATTATCTGCAGCATGGACAAGGCGAAGCAGCTGCTGGCAGCGGGTTTGGACCACTGCCCTGTTGAGATTTGGATATTTGTCCAGTACTCTTTTGGTGCACTGCTCGACGCTCATGTTGCCTCCAAGGCTCTTGTAGGCATTGACCTCCTTGTCTATCGCGGCTGTTGCTGTAGATACAGCTGCTGTGCCTTTTATTGCAGCATTCTGCACATTCTCTGCGCTGAGCGCTGCAACATACACGCTGAATATGAACACACTAAGAATAAACGCTATAGTTATATGCTTTAGTCCTCTCATTTTTCTCCTCCATATCAAAGCCAAAAAATAAAAAAAATAGTGGAACATGCTGTCCCACTTTGGTGGCCTTACAGTCCAGGCTGTGCTGGACCTTGGGTCCATCCTAAGTGGATTTTGTTTATAAATATATTTTATATCAACACGAAAAACAAATGCTTTAAACGCCTTTAAACATTTACAACGCTTTACAGGGGCTTATTTTGCTTTATGATGCTTTATCTGGGCTGTTTTTTGATATTCAGGGCATTACAAGATATTTCAGCTAGATGACCTTATGGCTGTTTCATCCGGGAGAACCGGAAAATGCCCGGCAACCTATAATTATAGGCAGTATTTTCTCTGTAGTAAATCCGGAAAATATCCATTCCAGGGAAAAATATTATGGTTTAGGGCTGGCAACACATATTATAACCAGACCCTTACCATGCCCTCATGGCTGGAGTTGGTTTTGGCCTCAGGGCTATCATCGGAACATGTATCATCTCAGGCGCGCTAGGGTACTGGGTAGGCAGCGCAAGGCAGCCTGAAGCAAAAGAGCCTGTTGTCATCGAGAGGAAGGTCGACTACTCAAGGCCGGGAGCTGCGCTTTCTGCATGGCGGCAGTTCCCTGACGATATCAGGTACAGTATCCTGGAACACGAATTACAGTCGATGCCGGCAGGCAAGCTCTATGGCATCGGAAAAAGCCTTATCATGCCAAGGCTGGTCAGGAAGGTCAGCCCGGGAAATGAGGACCATAAGGACATGCAGCAGGTCTATGACCTGCTCAGTGATTATCTGGGTGAGAAAAAATGAGAATACTCGGAAGAAGGACAGGCTTTCTGGACCTGGTCTTGCTCGGGTTTGCATTGTATGGCGGATACTGCGCCTATCATGGTTATAAGGAGCCGTACAGCCTGGAGCAAGAGCATGGGAGCTATTATCTCGTGAAAAAGAGCACTGACCAGAAAAAGCTCATCACAGGCAATTTCCAGCTCGGCTCGCTGGAGTACCGCCTTAAGGGAGTCCTTGAGGACGGGAAGGATAATGTCAGGCGCGCCCTGGAGAGGACAGCCAAGGAATATAACCTTGGAAAATAGT
>CAZPXC010000091.1:0-3569 GCA_964590935.1 uncultured Methanosarcinales archaeon | reverse complement strand
AAAAGGAATATTCAATTAATAATCTTAAGCATTTAATAAAACCTTTTAAAATAGTCAGCATTTATGAGCCAGTTATCTGGTGGTTTTTCATAAAATTTATAAATAAGTGCCTGTTTATCTCCATTGATGAATGATAACAGTAACAAACCTGATGCTGAAAATAGTTCTAATATGAACAGGAGTATGTGGAGAAGGCCGGAATTTTATATTGCTTCACTTGTTGCATTGATTGCCGGTTTTATTGGAGGAAATTACCTAGGAAGGTATCAGCTCATCATGGCCAGGCAACATCTGGCTGAAACAAGATCAGAGACATCAAATATTAAGAAAAAGTATGAAGCCCTTCTAAAAGAGCACAATGCCTTTGTCGCTGGCAGGGAGGCAGAAAACAAGCGTGTGGACAGCCTACTGCAGAACCTTGAAGATACAATATCAAAAAAGGACTCTCAAATAAAGACACTCTCTGAAGGATTCGAGAAACTCTCGAATGAGTATGGAATACAAAAAGAGCATTTGGAAGGTTGCTTAGAAAATTATGTCCAGCAGGGAAAAGACCTCGCATTTGTGGGCTCAGAGGCCCAGCGTCTCCAGGGTGAGCTTTCTGATGCCAGGGACAGGGCAGAAAAAGAGTCTGCCCAGATAAGCACTCTTGAGCAAAGGCTTAAGGATTCCGAAGTGAACCTGCATTCTGCAAAGCAGCAGCTTGAAGCGTACAGGCAGGAAAGTATCAGATCAGGCAAAGAGTCAACCGGGAAGATCAGGAAACTTGAGGCCCAGGTTGAGGGGCTTGATAATTTCTATGACAATCTTGAGCAGGACTATAATGATTCTATGGCAAACCTCAAAAAGGCGACCGCGATAATAGACAGGCTGACTGCAAGGGTAAAAAATCTGGAAGCCGGTAAAAAAAAGGCAAAAAGCGAATATGATGAAAAGATCGCTGCAGCAGATGAGAGATACGCCGGCTGCATGAAAAAGAATGCAGAGCTTGAAAATGAGATCCAGGAGCTTTACAAAAAGCATGACAAGGGTGAGGGCATGGTCAACATAAGGACTGTCGAGATCCAGCAGGATTCATGCCTGTGGCGGGGTATCAAGGGCATGCTTGAACATGAGACGCACAGGAAGTGGAATGACCAGCGCCATCCTGACAACAGCAGTACCCCGGACGGGATATACATCTGGAAAAAAGTGAATGAGATAAGAAGCAACTACCCAGAGCAGCCGGCAGGATCCATGGAAAGGCTGGGAAACCTTGATCTTGTATATGCAGGCGACACGTTCAATGTCTACATCGGCGATATGCCCAAGAAATAATTCTAACGCCTGCCTCCGGCAGTCTTTGATTTGTCTTTAGGGGGGTTCAATACGTAATCGTAGACATAGATGGCTATCTGTCGGGCGCCTTTCTCGCTATACTCGTATTTCTCCTGGAGGCTCTGTATCATGAAGCGGACTGCTTTTCTGACCCTCTTGTCATAGGTCTTGAATTTCTGTTTCTTGTTGTAATCAATTATGGCACTCCTGAAATTTATATTCTTCCTGAAAGGCTCCAGCGCACTCTCTCTGCGGCCTGCTATGTACGATTCATTGACCCTCTTGTAAAGCGTTGTCTCTGAAAGCTCCGTCCCCTCAACCTGCATCTCAACAGAGAGGCAATGAGTTGTATAGTCGTGGAACACTTGGTCCCTATATTCTTTCCTGGCGTACGCATTAGACCTTTCCCCAAGGATGATTTTTTCGACACGCTTGAAGAAATCCTCTGTTATCTCTAACTTATCACCTGTAAATTCGCACTTCTGCTTTGTTCCTAGGTCATAGTTTGTCGCAAAGATGTAGTTCTGGACAATCTTTGATATCTCCTCCTCATTCCTCTCGAAAAGCGCATCCTTTACCTGTTCCAGAACAGTGCTGTTATATGACCTGAGAAGAAAGTCAAGGAACTTCTCTGGAATATCTTTGCACGTGCTTTCTTCCCTTTTTGCAACGAAGTCAGCGAGGTTGCCCATTGTGATGAGCGAACCCTCTTTCCTGTAAGTTGATGTGAATTCCACAAACAGGTTTTTGGAGATTCTTGGTCCTATGCCGAAGTTGCCTTCCTCTATGGAGCTATTGATGATGTTCTTTCTCCGTCTTGAATTGAATGCCTTGAGGTCAGTCTCATCCAGCCAAATTGGGATGTTCCCTGTGTATATCTCCATCTTGAGCAGGAACAGACCGGGATCAGTATATTCCATATACTTTCCGGCATCCTCTATCCATTCGTGCATTACCTCGTTCCCTTTGTTCATCCTGGTGCTTATCATAACTTTCGCAAAATTCTCGATGACCTCTGGAAGCATGAACTTGTCCAGGTCATTGCTCACCATGGTCCTAAGTATCGAGACCTCGGCATGGTAGTCGAGAGCAAAGTTGATTGAATCAAGGGTGATTCTTTCCATCAGGGCCCTATCATCCTTGAGTACTTTCCAGTCTTCTGGGTTCGCGACAGCCAGGAACACTGTTTTCACATACTGCTCGTATGTGCCTTTCACCTTGCGGACAGCGTCACTGAGAACGTTGCGTAGCCTTAAAAGCCTCTCCTTGTTCAGCTCTTTAAGGTCCATCAGCGCATAGATGCCGTTGTTGGTATTTGCCAAGTATGAGCTCTTATACTCGATGTGAGGATTCTCCTTGAAGATGGCATTCAGAATCATCTCCAGGACAGGGTTTGTCACTGTCTCCTTGGGGTCCGGATCACCTGGATTGAACACGCTTATCCCGTCACCGAACTGCTTCGAGAATATGTGCTGTCTCGCAAGGATCATGTTGAAAAGGTCATCCAGAGGGTTCGTCTTTCCAACCCTTTCAAGCCTTTCAAGTATGGCCTTGTACATCGTGGTGCAGAAGGTGCATGGCTGCCTCTGGAACACCCAGTCATACTGTTTTTCGTTGAACAGGGCCTTCTTGAACTCCTTATCCTTTATCAGGTCGTCAAGAAAATCCCTCCTGTACAGCTTAGGGATCTGAAGTATCGGAAGGTCATGGTCAAGACATGGTACGACCAGATAATCCTCGGGTATCTTGATTGGAGTACGAGGCCCTTCCCGAGCAGTGCCATGTTTATCTTCGTTCTGGGAATTCTCATCAACTCTGGCCTCCAGGTCCCGCAGGTCTTTGAGCTCCTCTTCTGTAAAGAGCTTTTTCATGTCCAGTTGCCATACAGTGTCGTAGATCCTCCCCTCTGGAAGATGGGTATAATTCTCAATCTTCTTCAGCAGGATGTCTAAGAACGTGCTCTTCCCGCTCCCGGGAGGACCCTCCCAGGTGATCATGTTCTTCTTCCTAGTCCCATCGCCGAACCCGTCGACATGGTTCATGAACCTGTTGCCGAGCAGCCTGTCTATGACAAAGATCTGGTCGCAGCCCTCGACAAACAATTTATTGAAATCATAATAGATAAAATTAATGGACTCCGGGTCATGGGGGTACTCATCCACTCCCGGAGGGACATAATGGATAGCGACCGCATCATGGAACATCAGATATACGTCCCTGAGCGCATGGCGCGGATCCCGGGCGACAAGGTC
>CAZPXC010000090.1:0-5494 GCA_964590935.1 uncultured Methanosarcinales archaeon | reverse complement strand
CAGAGACAGAAGAGAGCAGTCTTACGCTGCCAAACGTGTCATATACCATACAGAACATCAAGAGCATAATAACAGCCGGCGTGCCCCTGAGCCCTGCATTGTTCCCGTCACCACGAAATTATACAACATCAGTTGATCTCTACAGCAGGAATACAGCGACAGGGCTGCTGGAGCTCAAGCGCCCCGGAAGCAACGACAAGAACGTGGTGCAGGTCAAGGAGTGCCTGCCGCACCGGAGCACCTCCCCTCCTTATCCCTATAACACAGTATCTGACCCGTTCCAGGCCAACCACAGCTGTTGCATAGGCAATCCGCTTGAGCCTGATACTGCTGGGTGGGGGACGTATGCGGGTACAGACCAGGTATGCTACACTGACGCCGAATATGGCTGCAGGGAAGACCCTAACTTTAAGACCTATACAGGTTTTACAGAGTCCCTGTGCACAGACCCTGATGTAGTCTGTATAGATCCTGTATCTCCGGAATATTCTGATGGTTTTGACAATGACATATACAAGAGTGAATTTACAAGGAACTGCGATGGCACCAGGGGGAATGCCTGCCTCGGCCAGATGAAAGAGACGAGGACCAATGTTAAGGAATGCAACGAGTGCCAGAGATGTGTCTATGGCGGCTCTTCAGAGCCTGGCTGTGAGAACCTTGCGTTCGGGGAAAAGGTGTGCAACACAGCCTATTCCTGCACACTGGGAAATGCACAGCCGTATTCCGGGATGCCGGGGCCTTTCAGGTGCCAGGCAAGCTGTGGCTTCGGTCTTTGCAATACTTCGATTAACTGTGCATGCAACAGGGACATTTGCGGGGCCCACTGCGATTCAGATGTGAGCTATAACTGGAGCAACTTCACATGCACATATAACTGCAATGATTTCCTCCATCAGATATCAGACACTGGCATCCAGAACTGCGAGCTGATATCATCTGATATCACTGTCTGTTCCTCGCCGAACACCACAGCGCCGTCATGTTTTATTGTGAACATTGACGGGGATGATTACAATGTATGCGACTCAGATCTATTATACCCAAAAGATATAGATTCAGAGTCCCCCCTGCCTGTCACCTACTGCCTGAACAGCAGTTACTGTTATTATGGTGTTGAGTGTACCGGGAGCGGGCCAGTGTCAATGAAAGGAGATTATTGCCCGCCCGCAGGCACTGCTGATGATCAGCCTGGCTCATCTGACGATCTTTGCTATTACAGCCCTTCAGGAGCGATGAGATGCGATTATGAGGGAAGGTGCAGCAACTCCATGAAATGGGGGGTTTTGGGGATCAGCTGCACTAAAGGTGACCCGGCCAGCAAAGGCTATTGCACCGCTGGCTCGACATGCTACTACCAGGTACAGTGCAATCCATCAACAGGCTGGCAGTGGGCAAGCTCTTCCTGCAGCCCTTATTCAGATGGCACAAGCTGCTATTATGATGGGCAATGCACTGCCACAGGATGCAGCTACAAGGTGGATACTGGTTCAACATGCTCATCAGGCACACCCCAGTGCAGCAGCACCGGGTGGAGGTGTGTGGTCTAGCGTCATGTTACCGGCAGAATACCACCACTATTCATATATGAATTAGGAGGAAAATTAGAAAAATATATATACTCAGAATTTTATTAAAAATTTGCCAGGGTATATAAATAAATACTTAAAAAATGCAATCTCACATCAGAAAAAGAGGAAAACAGCTACTACTCATGACAGCTGCCATGGCATTATTTCTCATAAGCGCTTATGCTGCCTCTGCCGGGTTCTGCCTAAACCCCCTCAGCAGCTATTATTGCCAGGAGGTTGCAGAGGATGTATGCTGTTCAGGAACCTGTCCACCGGCGCAGTATCCTGCCACTGAGCCTGCAGAATGCCAGAATCCCGGGTGCTGCTTTGCTGACAGTGGGATAATACAGGCATGCGTTCCCGGCGCCGCATATCAGAACCAGTGTAGTGCAGAGTCAGGTATCTTTGGGGCAGACTGCACCTCTATCCCTGAATGTGATTACGGCTGCTGCTGCTGGTTCGACAATACCAACCAATCAGACCTTAAGTTCAGGGGCTCGTGCGACCCGCTGCAGGATTCAGTGTTCAATACTGCGATAACCGATACTGCAGGCTGCTCTGACTTCTGCAACACCAGCTCGGGTACGGTCACTCCCGGAGGAGAACCTCAATGCAATGATAATATAGATAATGACAATGACGGGTTTATCGACTATCCTGAAGACCCTGGATGTACAGACGCTGCAGATGACAGTGAGACAAACCCCAGCGTACAGTGCGACGACGGCATTGATAATGACGGCGACGGTGATACAGACAGCAACGACTTGTGCTGCGCAACTTTCCCTAACAAAAACGAGAACTTCTGCGATATAGATGCATGCACCACTTCGGGACAGATAAGCTCTTTAGTATCTGAGTGCAGGTGCAGGGACAGTTATACCTGTACAGGAGGCCAGTATTGTTGTGCCCATGGATGCTATAACTCGCCATGCGGTGCAGAGGAATGCGTTACAGGGTCGAGAAGGAGCTGCGGCACTTTCAGTGGGGGCTGTGAGTTATTCCAGTATTGCTACGACGGCAGTTGGGGCGCAGAATGCCAGCCAGATCCTTCATGCGGTGTGCCTTACGAGATATGCAACAATGGCATTGACGACAATTCTGATGGCAATACAGACTGCTACGATGTTGCATGCCATGGCCTGGAATGCAACCCTTCAGAAGCCTCATGCCAGGATCGCGGCTACAAGGATCCTTATAATAACGTGTACAAATGCTGCTACACCGGCGATGTCAATGACTGCATGAATAACGACGGCATACCAGACACGTGTGGCGAGTGCAGTTGTCTCTCTGCTGAACCGTCACCATATATGAAAAGCGTTACCAAGAAGCCTGGAGAGCGCAATATAACCCTGAAATGGGGGCTGAACTGCGATGTCGCGATGTATGCCTATAAGTGTGTGACAGGAGATACAGACTGCCAGGATTATGGAGATTTTGCATTAATTGCCCAGGATGTCCGGACAAGGGAGCTGGTTGATAAGGACATTGAGCCGAACAACGAATACTGCTATTATATCCAGGCAGAATATCCTGACGCCGAGACAAGAAACTCTGATATCATGTGTGTCAGTTCAGGTGATGAGGCCTGCATGGAGTTTTCGACTACAGAGTTCTGTCTCAACAAGACGCTGGGTACAAGCGGAAAGAGGGTGTATAGAGCGGTCTGTGATGACAGCAACACTCTTACGCCGATAGACGATTGCGAGGAGAGCCATGGGACCGGCTTTGTCTGTATGGGCCCTTACCAGGGTGGCTATACTGAATGCGTCTACCAGAGTGACTGTGATGAGTGCGGCAAGCCGTTGGACATGTTTGCCGACTATCTGACAAGCAGGGCAATATACGCTGATCCACAGACAGGCTATGAATATGACATGGCCTGCAAGGATATACCTACATGTTATTATGACTACTCTGATACGAGCATCGACAGGTTTGAAGAATGCTCAAGCCTTTACAGCTGTTATGGCTATAGGTCAGAGAGCGCATGCCAGGAGCAGGGCAGCGTCATAAGCAGCTCTAACAACAAATGCCTGGCCAGGGATTGCGAATGGGTGCCTATCTCAGGTGATCTTGACAGAGGTATATGTTTTGAGACCGTGCCAGCATACAAGAGCTGTAGCTACTGTAACCTGGCAGAGAACAACAAGATATTTGACAACTGTGACTATGACCGCTGCAGGATGTTCGGGAACTGCTATCTCAGGCCTGACGGTGTATGTAGTGATGCAGGGGACATCGTATGCAGCAACTATGTAACCGAGGATCACTGCACAGGTGGTGTGCCTGTCAGCATCAACACAGCTTATAATGCGGATAATGAAAGATATACAGGCGACAACTCAATACTTGTCCCGAGCGGTGATGTGGTGGGCCTGGGCCTTTGCAGATGGGATGCCTCACAGGTCCCGAACTGCTTCAAGGACGCTGACGGTGACACAAGAAGGGATCCAGATCAGGTAGACATGACACCCCCATTCTCAAGGGCCATGATTCCAAGCAAGACCAGGGCTATAAATTTTTCACTTGCTGTCTCTGATTCAAACGCAGACGGAAGCCAGGGCACGGGAGTGAAGTACACCTTTATCTGCTTGAACGATACAGCATACTGCTACCCGACCACGAAATATGTGCCGTTGGGAGGCATAGTGGATGCTGATTTTGGCGCTGCACATGGCCTGCACCACATATATTATTATTCAGAAGACAACGCGAACAATCTTGAGGTTGTAAAGAGCTTTACAGTGGACGTTGACCGCTCACCGCCGAAGATAAACATCACAGCGTTCATACAGAATGATCTGGAAAATTTTGTTGACAGCAGCGTAACCTTCTCGATCAGTCTCGATGAGAATGCCACATGTACAGATGATTTCGAGGACGCATCACCGAAGATATACGGCCAGAGGGGATCAATGTGGGTTGTCAAGTACTCCGGCCTCTCTGATGGGTTCTACCAGTATAAGGTCACGTGCACTGATTTAGTCGGGAATACCGCCGAGGAATTCTATGACCTAAGGATCGATGCTGACGGAGCTGTATATGATCCCAAGCCGCAGGGAAAGCTTGACTACACCCCTGTAACGCTGGGCATTAGCACGCTTGCGGATGCGACATGCAGATGGGGGCCTGTCGAAGATGACTACGGCAGGCTGCCGAACACGTTTACAAAGCAGGACATGGGCTCTTACTACTACTATTATGCAAGCCAGGACCTTCCATCCAGCGGCACGTATTCGTTTGATGTTAAGTGCAATGTGAAGGGAAGGATATCCGACGATGAGATACAGTTTGTCTATGATGTGGACCCTCCGAAGACTGTAGTCCTGGACATGCTCGGTAACAGGTTCAATTTTAGCCGGTGGTACAACGGCATTGGCGGCAAGATATTCCTTGACTGTGTTGACAGCCCTGAGAACGGCTTTGGCTGCAACACTACTTACTATTGCCTAGACACCAAGGAATGCACGCCTGGCACTGTCAACAATCCTCTTGACCCGATCGAATATGACCTTACAGAGGACACAAACCTTATGCTGTGTTATTATTCGACAGAGAACAGTATAGGAGGATTAGGCGGCCTCCAGGAGCAAAAGAAATGTACAGCGGTGCAGGTTGACCATGATGACCCCATACTTACGATAGACACTATTGGCTACTATAACACTCCTGACAATTATTATACGACATTTGACCATGGCATCGTGCTCAGCGGTTCTGTAAATGACCCTGATGCAGGAAGCGCCCCTGCAAATAATGTTGCGATAAGGGTGTCTGACAAGGCTGGCAACATAAAGGAATACACAGGAATTTCGGCCAATATCCAGTTCTCAAGGTCAGTATCACTGTCTGATGGCCTGAATACCTTAACAGTAGTCGCGACAGACAGGTCAGGCGCGACAGATATAAAGACGGTC
>CAZPXC010000089.1:0-5599 GCA_964590935.1 uncultured Methanosarcinales archaeon | reverse complement strand
CGCCATACTGCCCGGACAATCCAAACCCAGATACGGCTGTCGAGAAAGGCTGTGATGCAGGCCATTCAGGGTGCTCTGACCTTGACCCGGGTGATGGGCTTGGCTGGGACAAGGACGGCCTTATCGGCCACAATGCCTATAATGAGAACGGCGACCCGATTATATACGGAGACGGAAAGTGCAGCAATGATGACGTGCCGTTCCATTTCAACGGGATCCATTTCTCCTATACAGGTTCTACCCTTGCCTCGCAGCACCATCATCACGCAAGCCATAACAGTTATTAGAATATTTTAACTAATTTTTATGTTCCTGTTCTGGATCTTTTACTTGTTCTTTACGATTGTAGACAAAAAGTGTACCAATTATTATTAATACAATAAATATTTGTAATATTATTTCATTATACAATGAATAGAAAGTTTTTACATTGTTTGGCTTTATATTTGCAATAAGTAGGGTTCTTTCAAATGGTTTTGCTTTGGCAATAATCTTACCGTAAGGATTGATTACCTGTGTAGTGCCTGTGTTGGTCACTCTTACAACATACTTGTAGTTTTCCGCAGCCCTTAATCGTGATTGTAGCGAAGCAAGATGTATCCCGTTTGTTTTTCTGAATCTTTGGTTATTTGCCAAAATAAGAATAAATTCAGCATTGTTGGTTGTAATATCCCTTGATAGCTTAGCAAGGTTCTCTTCATAGCATGAAAGCAGTCCAATATTGGCAATCTCTGTATCAGCAACCCCAATATCTTTTCCAGACAATGTCCAGGTTTCATATGGTAATGGTCTAATTGAGATGTATTTGTATAACAAATTCCCTTCTGGCGATATTACAACAACTACATCATTTTTTTCTCTTTGGCCATTAATATATTTATCATACCATTTTAAGCTGCCAAAGATAAGATATGCATCTAAATGATTGGCAGTAAAAGACAACAAATTGCTTAGATTGGATTTTTTGTTGATTTCTGCCGGAATAGAATATTCAGGCCATACAATAATGTTCGGTTTGTATTTGCCTGCCTGTTCAGTTAAGTTAATGTAGGTTTCGATTATCTCTTTATCAGCATGTTCTACTCTCCAATCCCAGCCCTGAGGAAAATTGCCTTGTACAGCAGCGACAGTGACAGTCTTTCCAATAGGTTCATTATTATCACAATATAACCTGCATACAAACACTGAAAGAATAACCACAATGATAAGTGCCAACAATGTTTTTTTATGGTTCTTTTTCATTTTAGGTGTAAACAGCATAGATATCATCGTATTGCAGGTAATTATGATAAACGTGATTCCTCTTCCACCAATGTACCATATCAATGGTGCTGTCATCGGCTGGAACATTGCAAGATCTGTCCAAAATCCACCTACTTTCATAATAGTATAAACCAGACTGTAAACATACCAAATAATTGCAGGATAGAACAAAATCAAAAACCAAAATTTTGTTTTTGTAATTTTTTTTGTCTTATGAATTACCACTTTTGTTGTAAGTAAAAAAAGCAGAAGAAAGGAAACATAAATGAGGCTTACAAGCGCAAGCGTTTTTAGATCATACAGTCTTATCCAGTTTATCTCAATTATGGTATGCAGGATTAAAAAAATCGATCCAAAGATTATTATCTCTTTGAATGGCTTTTTGTATATATATATCAGCAAAGGTGCATAAGTAAACCAAATGAGAAAACCGAAACCATGCGCTACAAGGTGTATTAATATGATAAAGAATAAGATATAAGTTAAGTCCGAATCGAACCAATTATGTTCATTAATGCTATGGAATTTGTTTTTATGCAAAGTATATCCTCTTTTTTATATGCGATTTTCTAAGCCATTTATGATCATTGGTTTAGTTATTCTTGCTTCATCTTCGGGTTTGAAATCTGTATATTTTAAGCATATAATTTTGTTCAGTTATGTCTATGATTAAAGTATCTTAATGTAGTTATATAAAAATCCATTTATTTAAAAATTAACAATAAACAACAAATTATTTAAGTTATATGTGTTTAGGAAACTATGATGCAGCTTCCCAAGATAAAAAAGAGGATATCTGATTTTCTGTTAAATGAGGAGGGCAGGATATCAAAGCAGTCGCTTGTATCCATGGGCGCATTCTTAAGCGGCGCTGCTCTTGGTTCACTTATGGCTTCAATAAATGCACATGCTGGCGATGGCGGCGGTGGCGGTGGTGGCGGCGATGGCAGCGATTCTCCCTGTTGTTTTGCAGCCGGAACGATGATTACCATGGCAGACAGGAGCAAAAAGCCGATCGAGGAAGTAAAAATAGGCGATTTAGTCTTAGGATATGACCTTGACAGAGAAAAGCTCATTGAGGCAGAGGTTCTTGAGCTCAGGTCGCCGCTGCGCAACAACCATTACAAAATCTATTTTGCAGACGGTAGGATTGTGGATACAACAAATGACCATCCATTTTATTTTCGTAACGGGTCATTTACCGGCTGGGCCTCGATAATTCCTAGTATCACAAAAGAGGGCTATAAGATAGATGTTGAAAAACTAGAGAAAGGTTTTGAAGTTTTGACCGATGACAGCTCATGGGTAAGGATAACAGACATTGTCTTCATTGACGAGCCGATCCAGACATATGATCTTAAAAGTGTATCAGAATGCCATACTTATTTTGCAGAGGGATTTCTTGTACATAACGATGGCAAAGATGGCACTCACACCAGCGGCAGTGTAACAATCACACCATCACCATATTGTCCAGACAACCCAAATTCTGATCCAGCTGTCGAGAAAGGCTGTGATGCAGGCCATTCAGGGTGCTCTGACCTTGATCCCGGATACGGCCTCGGCTGGGACAAGGACGGGCTTATAGGCCACAATGCCTATAATGAGAACGGCGACCCGATTATATACGGAGACGGAAAGTGCAGCAATGATGACGTGCCGTTCCATTTCAACGGGATCCATTTCTCCTATACAGGTTCTACCCTTGCCTCGCAGCACCATCATCACGCAAGCCACAACAGCTATTAGGGCATATCGGATAACTTTTTAGATGTCTTTTCTGCACTGTTTTACGCACCACCAATAATTGCAGCTTGACGGTCATATTTTCTCTTTGCAGAATATTCAGATAGTCGAAAATATGCCCTACTCACCATGGATTTCTTCGCATTTGCATAGCTTATCTATCAATGCTCGAGATCCATGTTTCGCCAAGCGCGATTGGTGGTGCTTATATGTTTTTTTAACAACCCTGGGCAGCTATTAGAAAAAATTTTTTATATACTGGCTGTTTCTGATGGGCCAGGTTCTGCTTAAACTGTCAAGATGGCAGTATTAAGCCGGATTTTTTACAGTGAAGGTCTGCATTTTAACGATTGAATACCCGCCGGCACAGAGCGGTGTCGCGATTGCCTGTGGCAGGATAGTCAAATCCATCAGGGACAATGCTGAGGTCCATGTACTCACATTTTCCCAGGAAAAGGACAGCCATTATGCCAACAGTGGGCGGACGCTTACGACAGAAAAGAAAGACAATGTTTTTGTACACAGGATAAGCCCATATTCAGGCACTCTTACCACCGTGCCTGCGCAGGAGGTCCAGAACCTGTGTTTTTTCCTTGAAAAACTGCACAGGAAATACAGGTTTGACATCTTCCATGGCTTCAATCTCACAGGAACAGGTTTTGCTGCTGCCTTCATGGCAAAAAAACTGAAAAAAAAGTCCATTGTTTCCATACGGGGGAATGACATCGGCCGGGATGCCTATGATATGGACAGGCTGTGCTCACTGAAGTGGGTGCTGGACAATGCAGATTTCCTGACATTTGTGGCCCGGGACCTTCTTGATACTGCCTGTACAATAACGAACTGCCGGGAAAGATCATCCCTTATATATAATTCCCTCGACCCTTTCGAGTTTTATTACAAGGATATAAAGCTGAAGCTGGACGGCTTTGTTATCGCGTTCAGCGGCGTCGTAAGGAGAAAAAAAGGGGTTGCCTACCTGCTCGAGGCATTTGCAAAGCTGCTCAAAAAGCACAAGGCGACGCTGCTCATCGTGGGTGAGCTGATGCCTGATGAGAAGATAAGCTACCTGAAGATGATCGAGCAGCATAAGCTTGAGGAGCATATAATGATAACCGGCATGGTGCCCCACAGCGTGGTACTGAACTATCTCAGCCTTGCGGATGTCTTTGTATTGCCGGCAATATCAGAGGGCTGCTCTAACGCATTGCTTGAGGCGATGTACTGCAAGCGGCCATGCATCGCTACAAAGGTCGGTGCTGCAAAGGAGATCATCACCCACAACAAGGATGGAGTCCTTGTAGAACCCCACTCATCTGAAGCCATCTACAGGGCCCTGCTCAAGCTAAAGTTGGGCAGGAGCCTCAGGACCAGGATGGGCGAGAAAGCCAAGAAGACGATCATGAAAAAGTTCTCTCCGAAAAAAGAATCCGGGGAATGGCTGGGCATCTACAACCGATGTATGGGGTGATGAACCCTATTCATGGCACCTGGTTCTTGCATTCTTCCCGCAGGGAATCAATGTCGATGTTGTCGCATACCGAGGTATCTTTTGTCAGCATCGCGATCCTGAAGTATGCCTTGATCTCGCAGCCGAGCCTGTTTGCGCAGGCCTCGGGATCGTCCTGGTGAAGATCAAGGCAGCTCTTATCTGCGTACTGTATATCCTCTTTTACGCATTCATCAACAAGCTTGTTGAAAAGCTCCTGCCTTGCCTCATCGCTTGCATTCAGCTTTTCAGGAGTGATTATGCTTTTCATGCCGGTGTTATTGTGCTCTTCTCCTGTAATCATGCTGTTGTTTGAAGACCCTGTCGTAATCTGCGAGTCTCCGTTTACTGTATCGCTGTTTTCATTTAGAAACGCCAGCTTCATCACAAGAAACGAGCCGATGATTATCAGGACTATGACGCCCACAACCGCGTAGATGTTCTTGCTGTAGTCATGTTGAGCAGGCTTCTTGTTCTCTTCTTTTTTGTTTTCTTTTGTTCCTGCAGATTCCTTCTCTTCTGCATCCAGAAATTCCTCTGAGCTGTAGGTGTGCATATGCTTCTCTTTCTCTTTTGCCTTGATATAGTCGAAGCATTCCTCTATATCCTGCTTTGGAGCACCATATTTCAGTAGAATATCTGTTATCTGATGCTCTGTAAAACCCTTTTCCTGCTCCTTTTCGATGTAATGCACCAGCTGCAGATCTGCCATTTGCACCCCTTTTGGAAATGATTAATAACAATTAGTATATAAATTTTGTTCATGGCTGGCTGTGTCAGTTGAAACAGGATATTTTCATTATAGTGCAACAGAAATTTTTTCATCTCACGGCATTGTGACGTTGATTTTTTCTTGAATGTGCATGAGAAATTTTTCCATCCACTGGTTGCAGGAGCCTCTTAAGCACGGCACTGAGGGTGCCTGCGGCTCCTGCACCAATGGAAAAATTTCAGTCTGAGTTGCCCTTCGGGCTTGCTTTTTGCACTGAAAGAAAATGTGCAACAGCAGAAAACATCAGAATTCCACTCATCTATGGTTAATGGTTTAAGTGGAATCTGATGTGCTCGAAAACCACCATGTGAGTGGAATTCTGAGCATCA
>CAZPXC010000088.1:0-5637 GCA_964590935.1 uncultured Methanosarcinales archaeon | reverse complement strand
CTCTTCATTCACATACTCTTCCTGCTCCTCGCCATGCCTGTGTCCTGTTCCTGTAATAGCAGGGGCCGTGTTGCTGATGTTTCCCGGAGAGATATTAATGTACCCAGGGGTAGTCAATGCTTCATGCATTGGCGCCGCAGAAGATTCCTCATTGACATACCCCTGAGTTTCATTAATACTTATGAGCGTGACATTGCCCGGCAGCTCCTGGTTTGAATACTCGTTTGTAACAAAGCCTATATAGGCAGGCTTGGTGAGATAGACAATAACAGCGGCAAGCGCGAAGAACAAGATGGCGCCGCAAACCTGCCCGACTCTCCTTTTTTTCCTGTCTATCCCAAGAATTAGTTTTTCCTGCCTTTTTATGAAAGCATCATACTCATCTAACCTTGACTGAAGAAATTCCTTATCGTAATTTTCCCTGTTTGCGAGAAGCTGGGCCCTGCGCTCATTGCACTGCCTGATCGAAGCACGCAACCTTTCAATTTCCCTTTTGGATCTTCTGCTCATCTCTTTTTCATCGCCCTGTTGAAGACTGTCCAGATTGTGCGGTCATCGCGGCTGAGAAGCACGGCTATGTCATGATAGCTTAGGTTCATGCTCTCTTTCAGGTAGACGACGATCGCCTCTAGGATGCTGAGCCTGCTGCCCTGGAATATGCTGACAGGAAGGTCAAACCCCGAGCTTTTGAACTCCAGCCTGCCAGGATATTTTTTCCTTGAGTTATTGTAAGTGCTCCAGCATACCTGCTGGCTCCTCCCCAGAATTGATGCGACCATCGCATTGCCCAGTCCTCTCTCTTCCCTGAGAAACTTCACGACAAGCTCAAGCGAGCCAAGCTTCCGGTTCCGGAGGATGCTGACAGGGATCCTCAAAAGGTCTGTTTTTTCCTCTTTTTCAAGAAAGTTGTCGAAAAGCGTAATAAGCTCATCCCTGCCCAGCTTTTCAAGATAATGCCTTATGATCTCAGAATTAGAACTATCACTGATAAGTTCATTTACTATGTACTCTTCAATGGAATGCGGCGCCAATTTACATATTTGTACTAATTATAATATTATGTAAGTTATTAATATATAAATTTTTCTAAAAAATGCCTCTAAAAACCTAATGTTTTCTAATATTTTTAGAAATAAATAATATTTTATAAGAAATATTTTATAATTATGTAATATAAATGGCTATCAGTTGCTTATTTTTATTGAAAATTATAATATTTATTAAGTAAATGATACATGAATTAAATAAAATTATGTAATAAATATGCTCAGGAAACATATATTTGTATAAACTATTATAATATCATGTAGGTATAATATATAAAAAAGTAATCTAATATGCTAAAATGTGGCATACAAAAGACTCTTTCCTGTGCAAAGGGCAAGCCCGAAGGGCTACTCCGGCAGAAATTTTTTCATAGCGCAAGCCCGCAGGCACCCTCAGTACCGTGTTGAAGCGGGCTTGCAGCTATGAAACCATAAAAATCTATTAGATTTTTAGGGTACCAAAAATGTTCCATTTTTGAGTATGAAAAAATTTCTATTGCACATTTAAGAAAAAATATCTATTTTGCACGATCAAGAAAAAAATTTGATTTTCGTCAGAAAATATCTTACTTTTTACCTTTAATAATTTTCATACCGGACATATACTGCCTAAGGGCTTCAGGAACAGTGATCGAGCCGTCCTTGTTCTGGTAGTTTTCAAGTATCGATACCATGACTCTTGATGTTGCAAGAGCGGTGTTGTTAAGCGTGTGCACAAATTCCCTTTCGCCGCTCTTCTTCTGGTACCTGATGTTGAGCCTTCTTGCCTGGTAATCTGTGCAGTTGCTGCATGAGCATGCCTCCTTGTATTCTTTCTGCCTCGGCATCCAGACCTCGAGGTCATATTTCTTTGCAGCCACGATACCGAGGTCTCCTGTACATATGTTGACGATCCTGAACGGGAGCCCAAGCCCTTTGAATATGTCTTCGCTGTTCTTTATCAGCTTCTCGTGCCAGTCCCAGCTGTCCTCTGGCCTGCAGAATACGAACTGCTCGACCTTCCAGAACTGGTGGACACGGAAAAGCCCCCTTGTGTCTATGCCGTGGCTTCCAATCTCTTTCCTGAAGCAGGGTGAGAACCCGACAATGCAGACCGGAAGCTCATCCTCTTCAAATACCCTGTCCATCATGTAGGCTGCGATCGGATGCTCTGATGTTGCTATAAGGTACAGGTCCTCATCCTCAACCTTGTACATCACGTTCTCGAAATCTGAAAGGTCAGTAACGCCCTCATAAGGCTTTCTCCTGAGCGCAAGCGGAGGGATGCTCAGCTTGAATCCTTTCTTTGTCATGAAATCGATTGAATATGTCTCCAGCGCGCGGTTCAGGAGCGCAAGCTCGCCGAACAGGTAATAAAATCCTGCGCCGGCCACATCTCTTGCCTTTGAAAAGTCCGCTATCCCCAGCTTCTCTGCAAGCTCTCCGTGGCTTACCAGTTTAAAGTCGAACTTCTTTACCTTCCCGACCTTTCTTAATTCAACATTCTCTGTATCGTCCTTTCCATAAGGCACAGAATCATGCATGATATTAGGGATGCGCATCAGGTAGTATCTTATCTGCTCCTGCAGTTTTGCGGTCTTCTCTTCTGCTTTTTTTATCTTTTCCGGTATGCTCTTTATCTCCTTTATCTTTTCTGATATGCCCTTGCCCTGCTTTTTCAGCTCATTTATCTCTTCAGAAACCCTGTTTTTCCTGTGCCTCATTTCCTGGAGCTTGTTTTTCAGCTCCCTGTACTCTTTGTCAAGCCCTGTTACCTTATCGACCCACTTGAGCTTTTCTGTCTCTTTTCTCTTTTCCAGGTTCTTTTTTATGATCCCAGGATTCTCCCTAAATAGCTTTATGTCCAGCATGGGAGAATAGGTGAAATGTACTTATATATAAATATTACAAAAACTTTAAGTATCAGTATATGCCAGGATTTGAGCAATGCCGAGCAATAACCAGGATCATCTCATCCATGAGCTTACATATAAGCCCAGGTCAAGGATAGCTCTTTTCAGGGAGATAGAGCCTAATAAGCAGGGCGATATCCTCCTGGGCCTGTCGCGCCAGGTAAGGATGGACATACTGGCCAGGCTGAACAACCACGAGATCCTGTCCATGCTTCATTATTTTGACCCTGATGATGCGACAGACATCCTCCAGAGGCTGCCCTCGCACAGGAGGAAAAACCTGGTCGATAGCCTGGACACGAGCTTCAGGGAAAAGGTGGAATACCTGCTGAAGTTCAACCCAAGGACAGCTGCCGGGCTGATGAGCCTTGATTATGTCCAGGTAGGCAAAGAGAATACATTTGACGATGTGCTAAACATCGTAAAAAAGCATGAGAAAAGGACAGGAAAGACACCTGCAATACTTGTGACAGAGGATGGTTTTCTCCTGGGAGAGCTCACGTGGAGGGTGATTGCCAGCCGCAGCAAAAGGGAAAAAGTAGACAATCACGTGAGGAAAGTCCAGACCATAAGGTATGACGTTGACCAGGCAGATGTTGTCCGCAGCTTCAAGAAGAACCCGCACAGCAGGGTTGTTGTGCTCGATGATGACAACAGCATAATCGGCGTGATATACTCGGACGATGTCATAAGGCTTATCCGCAAGCTGTCTGCCCATGACCTTTACAATATCGCAGGAGTAAAAGAAGAGGAGAGCGTTCTCGACGATGCCTTTGTCAAGGTAAAGTACAGGTACAAGTGGCTTATCCTCAACCTTTTTACGGCGTTTATTGCAGCATCTGTCGTAAGCCTCTTCCAGGATACGATATCTGCGCTGGTGCTCCTCGCAGTTTACATGCCCATCGTTGCAGGCATGGGAGGCAACGCAGGGACACAGGCATTAGCAGTTACTGTGCGCGGGCTGGCGCTCAGGGAGATCGACATAAAGCACTGCAAGAAGGCAGTGTTCAATGAGATAACGGCCGGCGGGATAAACGGGATAATCGTGGGCGTATTAGCAGCTCTGGTTGCGGTTCTCTTCAATAAGAGCCCCATGCTCGGCCTCGTGATAGGCATGGCTATGATAATAAACCTTATGATCGCAGGGTTTTTCGGGGCGATGGTACCGATAATCATGAAATCCCTGGGCAAGGATCCGGCAACCTCTGCTACAGTTTTCATAACCACAGCGACAGACGTCTGCGGGTTCTTTGTCTTCCTGGGCATGGCCCATGCCTTAATCTGATAATTCTACCGGCCTAAGACCGGTGGTCTGATCGAGTGGAATTGTCAGGGTCCGAGAAAACTGACCCGGGCATGCCCCAGGTGTTTCACAGGGGCGGTCAGTTTTCGATTGACTCTGAGAATACGCCGCTTATCCTGTGCCCACAGTGGCATCTGCCTCCCTTGAGGTCGTTTATCACATTATAATATTTTCTGCTTATCGCAAGCGCGCCGCATTTCGGGCATCTTGTACTGGATGCGTCCAGCTCAATGTTCCCTATGTAGACATAGTCAAGGTATTCAAGCGCAATCTTTCTTGCCTCCAGCAAGGTGCCCTCCGGCGTCGGCCCGATGTCCTGCATCTTGTACATCGGAAAGGCCCTGGAGAAGTGCAGCGGGACATCCCTGCCCAGGTTTTCAGAAATCCATATGCACATCTGCCTGATCTTTTCCATGTCATCGTTCTTGCCTTCTATGATGAGATAGGTTATCTCGAGCCACAGCCTTTTATAATACAGCTTCAGTGTGCTCAGCACCGGCTCAAGCCTGCCCTTGCATATCTTTTTGTAGAAATCATCGTCGTACGCTTTCAGGTCGACATTTGCAGCATCCATATGTTTTATGAATTCCTCTGCCGGGGTCCTGTTGATGAAGCCGTTGGTGACCAGGATGTTCTTTATCCCATTTTTTCTGGCGAGCTTTGCGCAGTCAATGGCATATTCATGGAACACTGTCGGCTCATTGTATGTATAGCTTATCGACTCGCAATGCTTTTCAGCTGCCATCTTTACAACAGCTTCAGGAGGCAGCTCGTGGTGAGGGGTATCTTCAGGATCAGCTCGCGATATGTCATAGTTCTGGCAGTGAAGGCACCCTAGGTTGCAGCCGGCTGTCCCTACTGACAGTGACGAGGAGCCCGGCAGGAAATGATACAGCGGCTTTTTTTCAACAGGGTCGATGTTCACTGCAACTGGTTTTCCATAGACCATGCTGTAAAGTGTTCCTGAAACATTCTTCCTGGCCATGCACAATCCTTTTTTGCCTTCCTCGATATAGCAGCTCTGCGGACAGAGTGTGCAGTGTATTTTTCCTTTTGACTTTTCCCAGTATCTAGCCTTGTGCATGGTGCAGAGATGTTCCCTGGATTAATAAAGCTTTTGCAGGCTGAATATTCAAAAAAAAGAAATTAGCATCACCCGAAGATATGTCAGGCGCTCCTATTGATTATCTGCTCTACCCTTCTCTTCAGGTCCTCGACTGTGCCGTTGTTCTCTATGATGTAATCAGGGTTCCTTATGATGTCCTGGTTGTTCATTATGGTTATTATCTCTTTCTTTGTGTACTCCGGGTTCAGCCTGTCATATACCCTGTCGATGTCTGACTGGACGAGAATTACCTTGTTTGCATATTTTCCGATCTCAAGCTCCCGGAACAAC
>CAZPXC010000087.1:0-5880 GCA_964590935.1 uncultured Methanosarcinales archaeon | reverse complement strand
CTGCTTATATCCTGGTGGAGCGAATCCTGATGAGTGCCATACTGCCAGGCAATATCATCGATCTCTGCCTTGTATGCCTCGATGTCCTGCTCCCAGAGCTTGATGTCCCATAGCGCATTCTTGAGCATGCCCGCTACATATAAGATAAACTTTTCAGATACTTCAAAAGATGCAACCATGTCCCTTATCTTATTATCTATGCCAGAAACCTTTTTCTGCAGACCCATTTGGCAGAAATTTTTTTTCTTTCCATAAAGAGCTCTCAGCTTATCAAAATCTGATAGCAGTTTACTGCTGAGATAATCCATATGCTCCTTGAACTTTGCTGAGTGTCGGGAATATTTTTTTCTGACAATATAGGTGATGTCTGAGGGCTTCTGTGAGACCATTCTATGATACTCTGCCAGTCCTGCCAGCATAAAGGGTGTTGTAGCCACCGCTGACAGGATATTGTTACCGCATTTTCCGCGTCTCTTTCCAAGTTCAACCTCTTCTTCTCTTGTAAGTATCGGGATATTCCTTATCTCTCTCATATGCTTGTTGAAGACATCCGTCTCTTTACGTATGGATGTGTCGGTCCACACACCGCCTAAAAAATCAGGTATTGGTGAATGCATGCATCTGATGGCCTGTTTTCTGTAAGTGTTGTCATGCCCGTCTTTGCCCATCTTCCTGAAATGGTAGACAGCGCTCCTTCCTGTGACCATCCTTTCAAGATTACCCTTATTCAGGACAGCGACAGTCTCAAGGAACCCTTTGCTGATAAGGTTTTGCATCATCTTATATCCCATCCTGCTAATGCTCAGGAACTCAGAAAACTTGAAGTTTTTGTAGTCAGCGTGCTTAATAAGTGCTGTTTTTTTCCTGCCATTGTCAGCAGATGATATTGTTGCGATGTTATGCTCCAGTTCCTCCCTGCTCAGCATAATCATGCCCTGCTGGTACATCAGCAGCTCTACTCTTGAAAGCTCCTCGCCTACCTCATCTGCAATCTGCCCAGGGGTCATCCTTAGATAGTTGTTCTGTATAAATGCCAGTATCTGGAACGGAGAATATCTTTTGTTTCCGATTGGTATTGATGGTATTTCTGGCGTGGCTGCCTCTCCTGTATCCAGGCGTTGTTCCAGGTTGTAGTCGGTTCTTATCTTGGCCCTGGCAGAATATTGCTCTCCAGCATGCATGAATTCATGTATCCTTGCCAATGGCACCCCTGTAATCCTGCCACCATTCTCCCCTCTGGTCTGCAATAATTCAGGATCCTTCTCGACGAGACCAAAAATCAGGGAATATGAGTAAAATCTATTGTCTGTCGTCACGAGCGCTGTAGCAAGTTTCACAAGGTCGACAAGGCCACAGCCATTCAGGCAGCCCTCATCGAGAAAACCCTGCTCACACAGATGTGCCTTTACCGATGCATTCAGGTATTCTAAGCCATTGCCGTTGGAGCGCCTGAAAGCCTTGCCGTCCTTCTCTATTGCATCGATATCGACACCATACAACTTTAATCTCTCAGCATTGCTCCAGCCTGTATTTTCCATACATGTTATCTCTTTATACTTCATTTTTTCATGATGTTGTATGTTTAACGAACATTGCCATTTTTAATCTTTTCCTTTAACGCTTTGCACTCAGTAAGAAGAAAAACCGACTCCATCCCAGATATTGAAACAGCCTGCAGGTCACCTTTCTTGATACTCAGCCCGATCTCACCGTAACTGGTACCAAGATAATCTTTAAGCCGGGGCAGGGTTATATATTCCCATCCATCATCATTCTTGGCCTTGGACACATATTCCTCTATCGCTGATAAGGGACACATGAGTTGATCCCTGAGATGCTCAAGAACTTCACAGGCAAAATATAGTTTCTTTCCAAGTTTTCCGTACATATAGCCTGGTATCCTGCCCTCCTGGATATATCTTTCAAGAGTAGCATTATCAAATTCGGTGAGCTGCTTCAACCTATCCCCGGTTATATTGTATTTCTTCCTGAACCTTATCCTTTCAGCGGCTTCTCCCTGTGGATTATGTATTATTTTATCTATAGTATCCCTGCTGTATACAGAGATGCCCTCAACCCTCGTGCCACAATCATCCGCTGTAGCAGTACCGCTGCTCTCATCAACCATGGTTTCTGTGATTGTTTCACACCCTGCTCTCGATTAATACCTCCGGGTAGACAGAATCATTATTAAAAACCTTTCTATTTCCAAGTGGTGAACATTGTCAAAGACCCAAGAAAAAAATGCAACAGCATTAGATTAACAGATTTAGACATAACAATTCAGATAACTTTAAATAATCACATTGTTTCTGTCCCCGGTATGAAATATGACCGCCTGACGCCGGACACGTCAGTTATCATAGAAGGGCTATTGAGCAGGCTGATTGAGGGAAAGAAGATAACCCTGGGCGAGATAATAATCCATGAGGCTGTGGTTGCAGAGCTCGAGCACCAGGCAAACCAGGACAAGGCAATAGGATTCCTTGGCATTGATGAGCTGGACAGGATAAGGGGTCTGAAGAGCAAATTCAACTTTGATTTGAGGTTCAGTGGAAGAAGGCCGACCCCTGGAGAGATAAGGTATGCCTCGCTTGGCGAGATCGATTCTATGGTAAGGGAGCTTGCATTTGAAGAGGATGCCACGCTCCTGACATCTGACAAGGTACAGGCAAGGATCGCCAGGGCAAAGGGCATCAGATGCATGCTGCAGGAGCTTGGAAATGGAAATAAGAAGATAAGGCTTGACAGCTTCTTTGACAATACAACCATGTCTGTGCATCTTCGCGGCAATGTCATACCTTATGCAAAGAAAGGCATGCCTGGTAACTGGGAATTTGTGCCAGTAGAGAAGGAGCCGCTTGGCAGTGAAGATATACAGGAGATATCAAGAGAGATAATTGAAGAGACCAAGGCAAGAAAGGATGGGTTTATAGAGATTGAAAGGCCGGGCTCGACGATCATCCAGCTTGGCAACTACAGGATAGTCATCACCAAGCCGCCGTTTTCAGACGGCTGGGAGATCACTGCTGTCAGGCCTGTAAAAAAGCTTGAACTCAAGGATTACAGCCTGAGCGAGAAGCTGCAGAAAAGGATAATCGAGCAGGCAGAGGGCATCCTCATAGCCGGGTCTCCTGGCATGGGCAAGTCTACTTTCGCTGCTGCCCTGGCAGAGTTCTACTCGTACCAGAAGAAGATAGTCAAGACAGTTGAGGCGCCCAGGGACCTTGTCCTGCCTGAAAAGATAACCCAGTATGCGATATCGCACGGCGACGCGCAGGAGATACATGATATCCTGCTCCTCTCGAGGCCGGATTATACCATTTTTGATGAGATGAGAAACACTGACGACTTCAGGCTATTCTCCGACCTGAGGCTCTCAGGGATAGGTTTTGTCGGTGTTGTGCACGCTACAAGCCCTGTCGATGCTATACAGCGCTTTGTGGGAAGGATCGAGCTTGGCGTCATCCCGCAGGTGATAGATACTGTGATATTCATAAAGGACGGCCAGGTCGCCAGGGTATTAAGCCTTAAGATCGTGGTCAAGGTGCCCTCAGGCATGACAGAGAGCGACCTCGCGCGGCCGGTCGTCATAGTGAATGATTTTGAGACAGGAAAGCTTGAGTATGAGATGTATTCTTACGGCGAGGAGACCGTTGTTGTCCCTGTGGCCGGCACTGCCCGAAGCCCGCTGTCCGGCCTTGCCCAGAAGCAGATCATGTCTGAGATGAAAAAATATACGAACGACGTAGAGGTCGAGATGCTCTCTGACAACAGGTGCAGGATATATGTCCCTGAATCAAGGATAGCAAAGATAATAGGCAAGCAGGGCAGGCAGATCGCTGAGATCGAGAAGAGGATCGGCATAGGGATAGACATAGCAAGCCTTGAGTCGCGTCATGGCGGCGGAAAAGAAACTTCAGGCAATCCGGGCAAAACCCAGGCAGTATCCTATAACTTCAAGATAATGCCCAAGAGCATAATCTTCATCGTCGGCCAGGAGCACATAAACCAGGATGTGGACGTTCTCGTGGACGGCGATTATCTTCTGACAGCCAAGGTCAGCAAGAAGGCCATGGTAAAGGTCAAAAAGCAGAACAAGATAGGGAAGATACTTCTTCATGCCCTTACAGGCGACGAGAATGTCGAGCTTATGGCCTGATTTGGCTATAAAGATCCAGCTCTTTTGGGAGGTATAAGCAAACAGCGGTCCCGTCCAGGTGGGGGGATGTTTCTAACCTGCCTCCAAGTCTGGCAATGTAGTTTGCGGCCCGCGTGAGTGTCGTTGTGCCCGGCTGGGCAGAATCCGGACTAAAAAACTCATTGAACATCCTTAGCTGAACCTCGCTATCCGTCTCCTCTCCAAGGGTAACTAAAAGCGGAGCTTTACCGTCACCTTTTTTGATTTCATGGAACAACAGCCTAAAGCTGGTTTTTAGAGCATGGCTTGCTGACATTATTGATGGTAACGGGTTTTCAGGGTCTACCCTGATATAACGGCCACCCTTCCTCTGATAAACATGTTCTGCAACATCTCCTATTATCTTGTTTAGGTTGCAATATCTGGTGTCTTCGCAAAGCTGGTTATTGATACTGTATTGTTCGACAACCAAGGACTCAATGTCATATGTTCTATCAAGGATATCCACGAGCTTCTCGTATTCAGGCGAATCTGCGTCAACATAGTTCAGCAACCTTTGCGCAAGCCCACCTATGACAGTTACCGGATTCCTGACCTGGTGCACAATGGAGCTGTAGACATGGTTTTTGAAGAAATCTTCTTTTTCCTCTTTTGGGAGCATCTCTATTTTTTTTCTTAGCCTTCTGCGCCTCAAAAATTTCCACAGACTGTCTGTTCCTCTTGTCTCCTTATATGGAGTTCCTGAAAAATATGACTCAAGTTCGCAACCAGCATCCTGATACTTTTGATACATCTCAAAGTTGTTAATGAGTTTTTTTGACTCCTCCTGGATTATAGCTACTAAATTCAATCCATGTTCATTAAACTTGCCGCTGTCTGCAAGATTTGAAGCAAGGACATCTATCTGTCTGGCATCTTCATATAGTTCAGGCAGCAGCGGGATTGTTTCGTAACCAAATAACTCTTTTTGCTCTTCAGACTGTGCATCAAATTTCCTTCCTAATTTCGAAAGAAGCCGATTATGAGTGTTTGTATCTCCTGAAAGTATGTTTTCCAGTCCAGCTAATGAGGCTTCTGCGTGCAACATAAACCATCTCTTGTGACCGTCACTAAATCTGCGCTAATCCCGTCCCTTTAGCACTTAGTATACTCAAATACTTTTAGTCTGTATTTTTGTATATTAATATAATATAAAAGGACACAAGATATTTATATAAGTTTCGTTTCCATTGTGGGATAAACATACCAAAAGGTGATAAAAAGTGGTAGTTATTGATGAGCAGGAGGTAAAGATCATCAGGGAGCTTATCAGGAATCCGAGGGTATCTGATAACCAGATTTCGAAGAGAACAAGGATCCCTCTCATGAGCATAAACAGGAAACGAAAGAGGCTTGAAGAGGCTGGCCTGATAAGCTATTATGCAGACTTTTCGCATGGTGAACACGGGACAGGGGATTTTCTTGCAAAGCAGCTCTATATCATCAAGTTTGTAGGCGGTATCACCAGGGAGCAGTTCATAAGGTTCATATCGACCAACCTGAACTACAGGAAATTTATGTCCATGTATGCTGTCGAGTCATATTTAGGGGAGAAGGACGGAAGGCTGGCCCTGATAATAATACTGATCGGCAAGAACACTACAGAGCTCGTCGAGTGATTTAATTCCACCATCAAAAACATGTTAAGGGAAGAGTTCGGCCAGGGCTCTGTAAGGGGCATCATAACTGCAAGGATAACA
>CAZPXC010000086.1:0-5905 GCA_964590935.1 uncultured Methanosarcinales archaeon | reverse complement strand
TATCGCCGCGCTGCAGGTTTCCGGCCACGTGGTTCGTGCCCTCCTGCTCATATACCACAGCGAAATATCCCTCTCCGTCCCTATAGGGTTCGACAAGCACTGAAACATTTTCGTCGAGTGTGTTGTTAGTATATGATGTGCCGCTGACCGTGAGATATGCGAAGGTCTGGGTTGCATTTGCAATAGCAGTCCTTGCGATGCTGACAGGGACAGGAGTCCCGGATGAGTCGGTCAGGTTCGAGCCTTCGGTGACAACGAAGATTCCGGCAGTGGACAGGTTAAATACAATCTCCAGAGAGCCTGTGTTGTTCAGGTAAACATGGTCGTCTACCTGGTCATCATCAAGATCTTCCTCAAGGGTATACATGTTATTGCTTGAGTTGAGCAATCCGAGCTGCTCGTCGTTCCATGTGTTGTACCCGTTCTGGTTGTTGAGCTCGCATATCGAGTCCGTGCCCCTGTACTTGAGGGTTGATGTCTTATCTTTAGTGTTGAAGGTGAAAATTATCTGGTCTATCTTTATAGGGTCAGATCCCGGGGAAAGCTTCATGACCTCCTGAAAATCAGTCAGGTTGCCGTTTCTTCCGTCAGAAGCGCTGACCTCGACCACTCTTGCGTTAGTCGATATCTGCGCCCTTGCCTGCTGTCCTGTGGCAAGAGATTTCTCCTGCAGAGAGCCAGCTGTCTGGATAAGGACCCCTGCCGCGACCGCAGCGACAAGAAGCATGGCTATGAATACTATAAGGGTTCCGACGCCCATCTCTGCTTTTCTGTTGAAGGGTAACATTATTTTTCACCTCATTTTATATTGGTACAATCATTTATGATATTGGATATTAGTATACTTTTAATTAAACTATGATACAACTTATATATAAATATTTCGTTTTTTTTCTCTAAAAGAGCCCATAATAGCTTCAGCCCGGATTGAAGCTATGGCAAATTATAAATAAAACCACCCCTTCATGAGGCATCATGTCAGAGGCAAAATTTCTTCTTGTGAGCCTGAAAGAGGATGAGGCAAAGAAGCTGGCCCAGGTGATAAGCAACGACACCTCCAGGCGGATCCTGGATTTCCTGGCTGGGGTCAAGGACACGACAGAGTCAGAGATTGCCAAAAAACTGTCAGTCCCGATCTCAACTGTCCATTATAACATGAGCGCTCTTCGCAAAGCCGGCCTGGTCAATGCAGATGAGTTCCATTATTCAGAGAAAGGCAAGGAGGTAATTCATTATTCCCTTGCCAGCAAGTATGTTATAATTGCCCCTAAGGGTGCTTCCGCTTCCCTAAGGTCAAAACTGCAAAGGATACTCCCGGTGGCAATTGCTGTTCTTGGCGCATCTGCTATCATCCAGCTTTTACATATGCTTTTCAGGGGCACGGAGATGATTGTAACTGTCCCTCCGCAGGCATTCACAACATCTGCAAAGGATGCCGGCACCTTGATGGCAGAGAGGGCCTCAGAGCAGGCCAGTAATGCAGTTGCAGCCGGCAGCATGAGCTACATTTCACCTGCCAGCGAATTTCTGCATACAATCTGGAACAGCACAGCATTGTGGTTTCTTTTTGGCGCGGCATTTGCCATGATACTATTTATTGTAGTGGACAGGCTTCAGAGAAGAAAATGAGCAAAGAGATACCATTGCCAAGTGAAACACTAACTTTAAAAAGTCTGTTGTCCTCTTAATGGCCAATGCCGAGCATTATCCTGAAACTGAAGGATGTCACCAAGAGGTTTGGAAAGAAGACAATTCTTGATAAGGTAAACCTGGAGATAAGGTCAGGGGAGATATTCGGGATCATCGGCCTTTCCGGCTCTGGCAAGACCACTATGCTCAATACCGCGATAGGTTTTCTCCAGCCCGAAGGCGGGGACGTTCTCTTCAAGCTTGAGCACCTTCTGGAGTACAAGGATGAGAAAGTATCATACAGGTCAGTCTACAAGAATGAGAATGATGTAAAGAGGCTGTTCGGCTTTGCTGCCCAGACACCTTCATTTTATTCAAAGCTTACTTCTGTGGAGAACCTTGATTACTTCGGCAACCTCTACAGCCTTTCGACAGACATCAGGAAGACGAATACAGAGATCCTGCTCCAGCTGATGGGGATATATGAGGCAAAGAACCTGCCTGCGGGCCATCTTTCTGGGGGGATGCAGAAGAGGCTTGATATTGCCTGCGCCCTGATCCATGACCCTAAAGTTCTGATCCTTGACGAGCCGACTGCTGACCTTGACCCGCTGCTGCGAAAGCAGATGTGGCACCTGATTAAGCAGATCAATGAAAAAGGGACGACGATCGTCCTCTCTTCGCATTTTCTTGATGAGCTGGAGCTGCTCTGCGATCGTGTAGGGATACTCTACGATGGGAAGATAATAATGGCAGGGACCCCTGAGGAGGTCAAGAACCACTATTCAAAGGAGGAGGAGATAAGGCTGGAGACCTCTCCTGGAAGGTACAACAAGATCATAAACTCATTGAAGAAGGAGACAAAGCAGCTGGGCATAAAGAAGATGGCTATCGAGGACAACAAGCTGATAATCTACACGCAGAAAGCAGAGAGCAGCCTGCACCAGGTCCTCCACATTCTTGAAGACCTTGATGAGCTCCTGATAGATGTGATTGTTGAAAAGCCGACACTTAAAGAGGTCCTGACAAAGCTGGTGGAAGACAAAAAATGATGAAGATACTGAGCATAATCAAGAAGAATTTCAAGCTCATCATGCGCTCCAGGATATCTGCACTGATAATACTGTTCGGCCCCCTCCTCATCATGCTCATTGTCGGGCTTGCGTTCAACAGCTCATCCGCCACGCGCATCAATGTGGGGTACTATTCCCCCGAGTACAACAACCTCACAGATTCTTTCATGAATGTTATCCAGAAGAGCAGCTACAACGTCAATAAGTTCGATACTGTTGATTCATGCAAGGAAAGCATCCTGGCCGGGGACACCCATATCTGTATAATATTCCCTGAAAACTTTACCATCACCAATGAAAAGGTGAACAATGTTGTCTTCATGGTCGACAATTCAAAGATAAACTTCTTCGAGACCGTTGTCGATTCCATAGAACGTGATTTCAACCAAAGGGCTTTGGAGCTTACGACCGGGATGACCCAGGAGCTCATTGACAAGCTCAACGAGACCCAGGAGAGCATAGCCAACAAGTCAGACATCATCACAAGGCTCAAGGAGGACAACTCTGCGCTGAAGCAGAATGTGAAGAGCATATCAAAAGAGGTTAGCGGGCTTGACCTGAGCTTTGATTATAACAGCCTCAACGTGGATGACCTGGAAGATGAGAGCACGGACATGACCAGGGCGCTGCATGAGGTGAAGGGCGTCGCAGATGATGCGGTCAAGGAGGCGAATGACCTTATCGATGATCTAGAGGGTGATATAAAGGACATCAACATGAGTTCAGCTGACAGGGAATCCCTGCTTGATAAGCTCAATGAATCCGGGACCAACCTCGATGAGCTGGAGTCTAAGCTGAACGGTTCATCATCCGATGTCAATACATCAGGCATGAGTTCCATCATCAAGAACCTCAAGAGCAACCTACATGATGTCGAGAGCAGGTTCGAGCAGGCATCCAAGGCGAGGGACGTCACTGTCGATAAGATTGATGCGATAAACACCAAGCTCAATGTCAGCATGGCCAAGATCCTGCTCGTTGAGGACACTTTCAACTCGATATACTCCAATATCGCCATGACCCAGGTTACCGATGTCCAGGCGATCACCAAGCCGATCCAGAAGGTGGTCCAGCCAGTGGTGAGCGGGGAAAGCCAGCTGAACTTCTTCTTTCCTTATCTTGTCGTTCTGATAGTGATGTTTATCGGGCTGCTCCTGTCATCGACACTTATGATAATGGAGAAGACATCGCAGGCGCATTTCAGGAATTTCGTGACGCCGACAAGGGATATCACGTTCGTATTCGGCGCCTATGCCACCACGCTCATAGTCATGCTCCTGCAGCTGACGATCATTATCCTGCTGTTCTCGCTCTTCTTCAAAAAAGACATCCTTACGAATCTCCAGTCAACAGCCTTCATCCTTATCATGCTGACGACCTTCTTCTCGTTCCTCGGCATGGCGATAGGCAACCTCTTCAATTCTGAGGAGACCGGCACCCTTGCAGCGATATCCATCGGGAGCATCATGCTCTTTGTCTCAGACTTAATATTTCCGCTGGAGAGGATGCCCCAGTATGTCGCTGAAATTGCAGGTACATACAACCCGTTTGTCATCGGCAGCGAGCTGTTGAGAAAGGCGATAGTACACGATAGATCTATAGTGAACATGGGCACAGACCTTTACCTGATGCTGGTCTACACTCTCATAATATTCCTCATCATGCTCATGATCCATAAGTTCATGAAAAGGACGTTCCTGCTGAGGTGGTCAGGCTATATCGTGAGAAGGGAGCTCAGGAAACAGGAAAAGGACGATATCGACAAGGACCTTCTTGACAGATACATGAATATCAAGGAGGAGGAGTATTTTATTGCCGGAGACGACAGGATAGGAAACCTCAAAAGCCTGCTCAAGTATGTTGAAAAGCTCGATGACGAGACTTACAGGCAATATGTTGACAAGAGCAAGAATGCATTTGCCGAATGGGCAGAGAAATCCCTGAAAAATGCAGACCTGGCCATGAAGATAAGGAAGGCAAAAGGCAAGAAAAGGCTTGTCAGCACACTCAGGACAGGCGCTGAGACATATGACAAGCTCAAGAAGAAGTACCATAATGGGAAATAATCAGCAGGGAAGATCATCGAAAAACATATAAGTATCATGGTGCCTAACTTCTTTAGATGTTCATAAGGAGCAAGAGAGTGAAAAATCACAGGTATGCCTATCTTGTGAAGAACAGCTGGGGCAGGAAGGGGCCAAGGCAGAGGGTTAGGCGCTATCTGGGCAGGGTCCACAGCCCGCAGGCGGTTAGTGAAATCACTTTCTCAGATTACATGGGGCAGGCAGAGGGCATTTCCCCAGACAGCTCCCCGAAGCAGATGATACTCAGCCTGGTTTCATGGGTGTTGTGCTGTTATGGCTTCAGGCAGAACAAATCAAGGAAGAGTCACTGGCGTCTTGGCGATATCGAGGTGGACCTCTCAAGGATGAGGGTAACCAGGGGAAAGAATAACATCGCTTTATATATGAACAATGATTACCTTTGCAACTACACCCTGCGAAGGCTGCTCAGGTTCACATCAGCCGGGAGCAGGGACGAGGTTGCGCTTGAGCTTGCAAGAGCCTTTGTAGGCGCAGGCATACCTGTGCCAGAAGAGGCATTTGTCGAGATATTCCAGAAGGTGTATAATAAGGGACAGTCATTTGTCAGGTGAACATGGGATCAATAATCGTGACCGGCACCCCGGGAACAGGCAAGACCACTGTTGCCAGGGAATGCGCCAGGAGGTTCAGTCTTGAGTACATCGACGTAAATGATGTTATCATGGAGCATGGGCTGTCAGAATACTATGACAGCAAAAGGTGTTGCAATGTCGTAGATGCAGACAGGCTGAAAAAAGCCCTGGTTGAGCTGATAAAGAAGAAAGGTATGAGGCTGATCATAGACTCGCATATGTCCCACTACCTTCCAAAAAGCTATGTTGATCTCTGCATCGTCACCAAATGCAGCCTTCCTGTCCTGAAGAAGAGGCTGCAGAAAAGAGGCTATAACAGTGAGAAGATACGGGAGAACCTTGATGCAGAGATATTTGATATCTGCCTTATAGAAGCTGCGGACATGGGCCATAATATCCTTGTGGTAGAGACTGACAGTGCGGTAGATTACGGGCTGATTGGGGGTTTGATAAGAAAAGTTTAACCACGGCGCTGCAATGTTGGTCTTTTCTTTATTGTGCTAGAGAAATCTTCTCATTCACTGGC
>CAZPXC010000085.1:0-5909 GCA_964590935.1 uncultured Methanosarcinales archaeon | reverse complement strand
TTCTCAGACCATAATTATTCCGCCTGTTTGGCGGAATAATTATATTTCATGGCGCTGGTTCGGCAGGCACTCACAGTGCCGTGTTTAAGCCGAACCAGCCGCCGTGAAACCATAAAAATCTATTAGATTTTTAGGGTACCAAAAATGTTTCATTTTTGAGTATGAAAAAATTTCTACTGCACCATCAGGAAAAAATCAACATTAGGATACTTAAGAAATTTATTCAACACTTTGGAAAACTTTAAATAAGAGATATATTATAAAATATATAAAATAAAATTAAAAATATATTATAATATGAAATATATATTATAATATATTAGGGTTGAAATGAAAAAGCCGATCTCAGCAACAATCGACACTGAGCTGATAAAGTGGATTGATTCCGAGCTCAGGGACAACCTGGCCTACAGGAACAAGTCGCACCTGATAGAGATCGCGCTGATAGGATTGATGGAATCAAAAAAGGCCGAAGAGAACAAAAAGAAAGTCAGGTAGAAAATCCTGGCATAAAAAGAGGTGAATGATGGCGCTGTTTGCCCAGAAAAAGAAGGTATGCGGGTATGACATTATCCGTGAGGGGGAGGATTCAGTACTCTATATCTACTGTGATGACTGCTCCTATTCCCCCTCTATCGAGGACAACCCGATATGCATGGCCCGCACCATTGAGAAGCTGATCAAGGCAGGCAGCGTCACGAAAATAATCTTCTCACAGAAGCGCGATTATGAGTACGATTTCCAGCAGACCCAGATGCTTCTTGAGATCGCAAATGTCTACAAGGCACTTATCAGGCAGAAACAGCTCTTCACCTATCAGGGCCTTGGAACGGACCCGCAATGCCAGAAGTGCATCCCGGAAAGGTTCCTGGAGATACAGAACGACATCCTGAGGCCGATAAAGAGCGATCCCATCGGCGCTTATGTTACGATAAAGAGGATACTGAGAAAGGAGAGGATAAAGTACGACAAATCGATCGATGAGCACTGCACAAAGTGCATCGAACGCTACATCTCGGTGCTGAACTATATATTGAAGCTGCTGGAAAATACCAGGCTTATATCCCTGACAAAAGACAACCTCTCAGGCTACAAGGTAGGCGACAGGAGCCTCTACAGGAACATTTTCAGCCCGTCGATAAAGCCTGATTTCATGTTCACAAAACTCATGGCCAACTACCCCACTGACGGGGAGGAGATTGACAATTACGTGATAGGTGATGATACAGAGGTTACCATCTTCAAGTTTCCCAACACTGTGCAGTTCTTATATCATGTGGTCCCGCCCGAGTTCAAGCTTTCTGAGGAAAAATACGAGCTTCTGGACATTGCGCGCAAGATAATGGCAGAGCACAAGCCCCGCGAGGAAGAGTTTACAGACCCTGAGAGGATGAGGAGCGTCTTCTATAACGTGGGCCATGACCTGATTGAAGAGTTGGCATCAACGAAGAAGGTGACCCTCCTAAGCAAGGAGGTCGATAAGCTGACCACTATCCTTGTCAGGTATACTGTCGGTTTCGGCCTCATAGAGGTACTTCTCCAGGACGAGAAGATACAGGACATATCAATCAACAGCCCGATGGGGCAGATACCCATGTTTCTGGTGCATGCTGAATATGGCGACTGTATCACCAACATAATCCCCACGAGGAATGAGGCTGAATCATGGGCATCAAAGCTGCGAATGATCTCAGGCAGGCCGCTTGATGAGGCTGACCCGATCCTTGACACTGAGCTTGAGCTTCCGGGAGCGAGCACGAGGGTCGCGATAGTGGCAAAACCACTGAACCCGACAGGGCTTGCCTACTCCTTCAGGAGGCATAGGGACCGGCCGTGGACCCTGCCCCTGTTCATAAAATACAAGATGATTAATCCGATGGCTGCAGGGCTTATCAGCTTCCTCGTTGACGGTACGCGAAGCATGATAATAGCAGGGACAAGAAGCGCAGGTAAGAGCAGCCTCCTTTCCAGCATCATGGTAGAGATAATGAGGAAATACAGGATGATAACCATTGAGGATACGCTTGAGCTTCCGTCCGGGTCGCTGCGTAAGCTAGGGTTTAATCTCCAGTCCCTGAAGGTAGCGAGTGCCCTCTCAAGAGACAGTTCGGAAGTGAACGCTGCAGACGGGATAAGGACAACTCTCAGGCTTGGCGACAGCGCACTCATCATAGGTGAGGTCAGGAGCAAGGAAGCCCTCGCGCTGTACGAGGCAATGCGCGTCGGTGCAGCAGCCAATGTGGTGGCAGGAACTATCCACGGCGACAGCCCCTATGGAGTGTTTGACCGTGTCGTGAATGATATAGGTGTCCCAAGGACATCCTTCAAGGCAACAGATATGATAATAGTGGCCAACCCCATCAGGACTGCCGACGGCCTGCACAGGTCAAGAAGGGTGACCCAGATAACAGAGGTCAGGAAGCACTGGGAAAATGACCCTCTGACAGAGGGCGGTTTCGTCGACCTGATGAAATATAATGCCAAAAAAGATGAGCTGGAGCTGACCAACGAGGTCATTACAGGCAACTCTGATGTGCTCAAGACCATAGCAAGCAACATAAAGGAGTTCGCAGGCGACTGGGATGCCCTGTGGAACAATGTCCTCCTAAGGGCTAAGACAAAAGAGACCCTTGTCGATGTGGCGACAAAGATAAATGACTTTGAGCTGCTCGAGGCTCCTTTTGTGATCAGTGCAAACGATCAGTTCCACCTGATATCTGACAAGGTAAGACGTGAGGTAGGCAGCTTGGACCCTAAAAGGATATTCTTTGAATGGAATGAATGGCTGAAAAGGGAGGTCAAGAAGAGAAGTCTGAAGTAAAATGCCGGAAGATATCCAGGACATCCTGAGAAAATACAAGAGAAGGCTGAGCGAAGAGCTTGGGTCGGCTGAGCAGGAGACACTTGACATTCCTCTGTCAAAAATAAGCTCAAGGGAGTATGAGCAGTTCAAGAGCGACATCCTGCCGGGCCATTTCAGCCTCTATGAGAAGCTGTGCAACCTTTCGGAGAAACTTTTCAAGATAAAGCCCGACAAGAAGAAGGTTCCTGTAATCCAGGAGGCAATCGATACAGCGCATCTAAATACGACCCCAACTGGCACGACAAGCTTTGCCCTGCTCGGTCCGTTTTTCATAATACTTTCAGGGGTTTTTCTGAGCATCGTCATCCCAGCGATCAGGGGCGCTGACCCCTCTATGTTTTTCATAGTGTTTTTTGTGTTTGCCGGCCTTGCGGTGATGTTCCCTCTGCAGAAAATGCCTGAGTTCCTGGCCAACAGCTGGCGCCTCAAGGCATCGAACCAGATGGTGCTCTGCATATTCTACATCGTCACCTATATGAGGCATACGTCCAATCTTGAGCTTGCCATAGAGTTTGCCTCCAACCACCTTTCAGGCCCTCTTGCTCTGGACATGAAGAAGGTGCTCTGGGACATCGAGACAGAGAAGTACAGCACGCTGAAGGAGTCGCTTGACAATTATCTGCAGTCATGGAAGAAATGGAACATAGAGTTCATAGAATCGATACACCTTATCGAATCAAGCCTTTACGAGGGCTCAGAGTCACGGAGGCTCGACCTTCTAGACAAGGCTCTCGACGTGATCCTTGAGGAGACATACGAGAAGATGCTCCATTATGCCCAGAACCTCAAGTCGCCGATCACCACGCTCCATATGCTCGGGATCATACTACCCATACTCGGGCTTGTGATACTCCCCCTGATGGTCAACTTTATGGGTGGGGTGAAATGGTACTACATCGCTGCGATCTACAATATTGCCCTGCCTATAGGTGTTTTTTTCCTCGGAAAGTACATCCTTGCACAAAGGCCCACAGGCTATGGCGATACAGATATCTCAGAGGACATACCGGCGCTGAGCAAGTATAAGAACATCATCATCAGGATAGGCAGCAAGGAGATCCTTATCTCACCGCTGTACATATGTATAATAATTGCTGCAATCCTGTTCCTTATAGCCATTGTCCCTGTTGTCCTTCATGCTACTGGCATGGAAAATATAGGCTTTGGGAAAGAGAACCTTGACAGCGGCTGTGGAAAGGAATACTGCTTCCTTGTGTACAGGACAGATTCTGATACAGGGGTCACTGCCGGACCCTTTGACATGCTCTCTTCTATATTGAGCATCTTCTTTCCGTTGTCACTTGCTCTCGGCATCGGGCTATACTATAAGCTCAGGACCAGGAACCTGATCCAGATAAGGGAGAATGCCAAGAAGCTTGAGAAGGAATTTGCATCCGCGCTTTTCCAGCTTGGCAACAGGCTGGGCGACGGCCTTCCTGCAGAGATAGCGTTCGAGAAGGCATCGATCATAATGGAGGGCACGGTCTCAGGGAGATTTTTCCAGCAGGTCAGCACTAACATAAAGAAGATGGGCATGAGCGTGCCTGCTGCAATATTCGACCCCAAGGTGGGAGCTATTGCACAGTTTCCCTCCAGGATCATCGAAAGCTCTATGAAGGTCCTGATACAGGCAGTAAGGAAAGGCCCGAAGATCGCTGCCCAGGCCCTGATAAACATCTCAAGGTATATCAAGGAGATGCACCGTGTCAATGAACGCTTAAAGGATCTCCTTGCCGATATAATCTCTTCGATGAAATCCCAGATATCGATGCTCACGCCTGTGATTGCAGGAATCGTAGTCGGCATCACCTCGATGATAACCAATATCCTCGGCAGGCTCGGCCCGATGCTCGAAGCGAAGGCAACCGAGGATGCAAGCATGGCAGCATCGCTGCCAGCCCTCTTCGGCGTGGGGATACCCTCCTACTTCTTCCAGCTTGTCGTCGGTATATATGTGGTGCAGATCGTTTTTATCCTAACGATACTTTCCAACGGCATCGAGAACGGCTCGGACAAGCTTAATGAGAGATACCTCCTGGGCAAAAACCTGATTGCAAGCGGTATCCTCTACAGCTTTATCGCGCTTGTGATAATGCTGATATTCAACCTGATTGCAGACCTGGTGGTAAACAGCTCATTTGCAGGCTAGGTTCCTTATGCTCTGCCTTCTGATTCGCTGCTGCCATGCGAACACCTCGATGAAGCTGACCTTTCTCTGGTAGCTCTCCCAGTCCATATATTCCATCTTTTTCCTGAATATGACTTTGATCACCTCACGGGGATATGCATCCAAGCAGAGGGCTGCACTCGCTGTGGTCATCGAAAAGCTGTTTTGTGTATGCCTCAGGATTATCCTCTATTATGCCCTCGTATATCGTTCTCAGCCTGCTTATCCTTCTTTTCTGGTTCAGTTTAACCACCTCCTGCTATCATGCCTTATCGTGTCCTCGGTCGTTTTTTTCATCTGATTAAAAAAAATATCCCTGATAGTTCGGCTGCTAAGGTCTATTGTCCCGAATCTGTACATTGTTATCACCTCCTCCAACAAGACAATTCAATGATGTTTAATGTGAGGCCTCTTCTTTAAATACCTGACAGCGGATTGTCCAGTGAATAAATTTCAATATAGAAAATAATAGTCTTTAACTGCGATTATCAGAACAGTATGCACTGGACAGAACCTGTGTCCAATGGGGAAAAAACAGCTATTTCCTGTCTTTTTTTATATTGTTCTGGATGTCTTTTGTTATCCTTTCGATCTCTTCAACATCCACTTCAGGAGTATGGGACCTTACTGTTCTCTTCTCTTTTGCGCTCTTGAGCATTGCCTGTACAAATTCTTCATTTTTGTCCATTGGATCGGCATGAAGACTAATCATATATAAAGTTATTTGAAAAGGCTGCTTCATCCTAAAGGCGGGTTAGCATCAGTATGTGATGTTTCTACTCACATATTGTTATATTCGTATGATGAAAAAAATCCATCCACCTACGGCTTCGACGGTCATTTTCCTTCGGAAAATGCCCTATTACACCAACTGGTTAC
>CAZPXC010000084.1:0-6125 GCA_964590935.1 uncultured Methanosarcinales archaeon | reverse complement strand
ACGGACGGCCGTGGATGGATTTTTTCTGCTAGTGCAAAAAGCAAGCCCGAAGGGCAACTCCAGCAGAAATCTTTTCATTGGCGCAAGCCCCCAGGCGCCCTCAGCGCCGTGTTTAAGCGGGCTTGCAGCCAGTGAATGAAAAGATTTCTCTCGCACCATCAAGAAATAATCAAAATTACAGCAGCACGTTTAAAAATCAGAAAATTTAAATATAAGGCCTCTTTTCTCAGAAGCACTGCTTCTTAACAAAATTAACGGAGGTAGTTAAAGGTGCAGGAAAAAGAAGAAAAAAAGGACAAGCCCCAGAAAACAAGCGCTGTAAAGCTCCATGATTTCATAGAGATCGAATATACTGCCAAGAGCAGCGATGATGATGTGGTTTTTGATACAACATCCGAGCAGGTTGCAAAGGATAACGATATCCATAATCCCAAGATGAAATACGGTCCTGTGGTCATCTGTGTAGGGGAGGGCCAGGTGCTAAGAGGCCTGGATGCACAGCTCGTCGGAAAAGAGATCGGAAAGGAATACACCATCGAGCTAAAACCAGAGGATGCGTTCGGGAAAAGGTCTGCAAAGCAGATCAACCTTATAAACACCTCAAAGTTCCTCAAGCAGAACATCCAGCCGGTCCCTGGGTTGCAGGTGACAGTCGATGACATGGTCGGCATTGTAAAGACGGTCACCGGCGGGAGGACGCTTGTTGATTTCAACCATCCTCTTTCATCAAAAGATATCACGTACCAGATAAAGATAAACAAGAAAGTCACCAATACCCTGGTCAAGGCTGAGAGCTACCTGGAACTGCTCCTGGGTGCGGGTAATGCTAGGCTGGAGCTAAAAGAGAAGGAGCTCGAGGTGAAGACAAAGTCGAAAATGCCAAAGGAGATACAGGATAACCTGGCAAAGAAGATCACCGGGCTGATACCTGAGATAAAAAAGGTGACTTTTACTAATCCGGCATAATAAAAAAATCCGACAGGTTTATATATGAGTACCATACTAGATATTACCAATAATTATCACGGTGGGGTAAAATGGATGATTTTATAAAGACAAACGAAGACTCAGGCCTTGAGCCCGATTCTTCTGAGAATGTGTTTAAGTCAGATGAGGATGATATGCCGGCACAGAAGCCGGAGCCGGCTGAAACCAGAGAGCCTGAGAGGGAAACCCAGGTTGTTGAGATGGCTGATAAGAAGCCTGCAATGAAGATGGAGAAAGAAAAGCCCTCTATAGAGATCGACCATGCCATGAGGCAGCACGCGATTGATACTGAGCTAGAGGAGATACTGTCAAAGCAGCGTGCTACCATAAAGGTCATAGGGGCTGGCGGAGCTGGCAACAACACCTCGAACAGGATAAGCGAGGTAGGGGTTGCAGGTGCAGAGGTTATTGCAGTCAACACAGATGCCCAGGACCTGCTCTACACTACTGCGGACAAGAAGATACTTATGGGAAGGGATGTTACAAACGGCCTCGGTGCAGGCTCTATACCAAAGATAGGTGAAGAGGCTGCAAGGGAGAGCGAGCATGAGATAAAAGAGGCGCTTTTGGGCGCAGACATGGTCTTTATCACATGCGGACTGGGAGGCGGTACTGGAACAGGCAGCGCTCCAGTGATTGCAGAGCTGTCAAAAAAGGTCGGGGCTCTCACTGTAGCCATTGTCACTGTCCCTTTCTCAATGGAGGGCATGAGGCGATACGAGAACGCTGTCGTTGGCCTAGAAAAGCTTGAAAGCATCGTTGATACGCTGATAGTCATCCCGAACGACAAGCTGCTTGAGCTTGCGCCTGACCTGCCGATGCACACTGCCTTCAAGGTCGCTGATGAGATACTTACAAATGCGGTCAAGGGTATAGCCGAGCTTGTCACAAAAGCGGGCCTTGTCAACCTTGATTTTGCAGACATAAGGGCTGTTATGGGCAAGGGAGGCGTCGCGCTAATAGGTGTTGGAGAGTCAGATACAGACAACAGGGCAATCGAGGCAGTTGAAAAGGCCATACAGAACCCATTGCTTGACGTTGATATAAGCGGTGCAAACGGCGCGCTTATCAATGTCATCGGCGGCTCGGACATGACCCTTGACGAGGCAAGGAAGGTTGTTGAGACAGTGTCGAACAAGCTGAACGAGGATGCAAGGGTCATATGGGGCGCCCAGATTTCAGAGGACATGTCAAACACCATACGTGCGATGCTAATCATCACAGGGGTCAAGTCTTCCCAGATATTCGGGAAGCAGAGGACCAAGGCTGCAAGCGCCAAAGAGGAGATGAAATCGGATCTCGGCATCGAGTTCCTGGACTAAGATGAACAAGATAAAGAAAATATTCAACGAATGGATAAGGGTCCTGCGGGTGACCAAAAAACCGGATGCTGCAGAGTTCAAGACCATTGTCAAGGTATCAGGGCTCGGGATGACAATCATAGGAGCAGTAGGGTTCATTATAAGGATGCTGAGGGATGTTCTCAGGTGAAAATGGAAGAGGCTAAAGAGGCAAAATCGCATATCTTTGCGCTGAGGACAACAGCGAACAGGGAGGACCAGGTGATGGACTTTATCACCTCAAATGTAGTCAGGAAAGGGATAGAGGTATACAGCGTCATAAGGCCTCATGGCATGCGCAGCTACATTTTCCTTGAGGCGATGAGCAAGGCAGAGGCAGAAGCAGCAGCATATAATGTCCCATATGCAAGGGGCGTACTGCCAAAAGAGGTCGAATACAGGGAGATAGAGCACATGCTTGAGCAGGTCAAGAGAGAGGTCAATATCCAGAAAAATGACATCGCCGAGATCATCGGCGGGCCGTTCAAGCGTGAGAAATGCAAGGTGACGCGGATAGACAAGGCCAAGGAAGAGGTCATTGTCGAGCTTCTGGAAGCCGCGGTCCCTATCCCGATAACACTGAAATTTGATGCGATCAAGGTTATCAGGAGGGAAAGTGAAGATACAGAAGAGAGTGAAGACAACAGATAAACCCTCTTTTCCACTTTTTCTTTCCGACATATTTATAAATGAGCGGTTTATCCATCCATAAAATGGCAAAAGAAACAATCGATGTTCTGGTTGAAGGCGGCAAGGCCACTGCAGCACCGCCGCTCGGGCCAGCCCTGGGTCCCATGGGCGTAAACATAGGAGAGGTTGTTGCCCAGATAAACAAGAAGACCGGTGAGTTTGCCGGGATGAAGGTTCCGGTAAAGGTTATAATAGACAAGGGGACAAAAGAGTTCGAGATAACAGTGGGCACGCCTCCGGCATCAGCCCTGATCAAGAAAGAGGCAGGGGTCGAAAAAGGCGCAGGAAACCCCCTTACTGATAAGGTGGCTGACCTCAAGATCGAGCAGGTCATCAAGATATCCAAGATGAAATCAGACTCACTGCTAGGGAAGGATAATGTTGCGAAGGTCAAGGAGATAATAGGGACATGCAACTCTATGGGTGTCATGGTAGAGGGAAAGCCAGCTAAGGAAACACTTAAGGATATTGATGAGGGCAAGTTCAGGGATGAGATACTCAAGGGAAAGACAGAGCTTTCGACAGAGGAGCTAAAAGAGCTTGAGGAAGAGAAAAAGAAGCTCAAGGAAGAGATGGAGAAGAGAAGGAGCGAGTTCGAGACCAAGGCAAAAGAGATCCTTGCATCCATGGAGGGCAAGGAGAGGTCAAAGATAAAAGAGGCGTTGGCCGAGGCAGAGATACCTTCACAGATGATAGATGAGCTCCTGCCTGCCGAGGAAAAGAAGGAAGAGGGAAAGAAAGAAGAGGGCAAGAAGGACGAGAAGAAGGACGAGAAGAAAGAGGCCCCTGCAAAATCTGATAAGAAATAACATCTCTCTGAAACATCAAATATGAAGCGATAATACTGATCTTTTATTTTACCTTGATATATTCAATGTGCAGATTCTTCAGCAGCTCTAGTATACGGCTCTTTTCCTGGCCAAGCCCCTTCCAGTCAAGATAGACATGATCAACATTCTCGTAAGTCCTTTCGATAGCCTGCATAAGCATCTCTTCACTGAGGTTTTCAAGGTTGTATTTCGGGCATATATGCCCAAATGCGATGCTCTCGCTTAAAATCAGCCTGCTGAATTTCGGAGCATGATGAAGCCCGCCTATACCTAATGCTGTCTTTGACTTCACTATCCCTTTTTCCACTGTTGTAACTATCGTATCTGCAACAATTCCTCCAGCTTCAGGGTCTTTCCATTCCTCAACTCTTGAGCCTATCTCGATGAACATGCATGGTTTTCCGAGAAAAGGGCCGTGGTGGGTCGCTTCTGGCATGACATCAAACCTGGTGCCGGCTGCTCTCTTGTGCAGCTCGAGCAGGGCTGTTTTCATGAGGCATGCAGGCGCGATGCAGAGCATGCCCTTCTTTCCGCCATAATCTGCCTCTCCCCAGTTGCCCGGGGCATGCACGCACAGGGAAGGGGTGCCTTTTTTTGATTCATGCCTTGCTGGGAAAATAAAGAAGTCAGCATCAATACCATGGTCAATGTCTTCACACTCGATTGAATCCATGGGCATTGTCAGCATGGATATGTTCCCATGCTCAAGGAATCTATCCCTCTGGATGAAGCTGTAATGCTTAAGGAGGCTTTCCTTTATGTTGACGCTTGCAGGATCAATCTCAGAAACAACAATGCAAAACCTCATCAACAATAAAAAAAATAACTAATTTAAAAAATTATTCATGCTGCTCATAGATCCTGATAAGAACAATGGTCTGGGCCAGGATTGCAAGCATCACAATCAACAGCATCAGAATCATCGCAGCGTCCTGGTAGAGTATCCCTTCCCTGTTGACTGCCTGGAGAAATATCATTATGGCAGCTATTCCAAAGATTGCCATGAGCGCTCCGATGACCTTCTCTAAAACGTGCGATTTAACCCTTGTTTTTGCTATTTTAACACCTCCTTTTGAAAGATGTGGATTATCTTCCAATATGTTTGTAATTGTAAGCAATACTTGACAGTCAGTTACGGATAAAGGTACACCCTCTCTGTGCTTATTACATCAGGGGTCACGAACTCTGTCAGGGTAGCGGTCCCTATCTTCGGGATGAGGTTCAGCCTAACCTGGACATCTTCCCCGATGTCCTGCGGCGCCTCATAGCAGAGCTTTATCAGATCGCCATGCTGGAGATTGCCGGCGACAAAGTTTGTGCCTTCCTGGAGATACTCGACAGTGAAATAACCCTCACCTTCGCCATAAGGATATACTGTTATGGAGTTCGCAGGCATCGTGTCGTTTGTGTCTGCTGTGCCGTTTATCTTTATCTTGCCGAACGTAAGGTTATTGTCATTGATGTTCTCTTTTGCAACATTGAAAGTGACCGGTGTGCCGCTGGCATCCGATATGTCGCTTATGCTGTAATTATAGTTGGTGCTCGCAGAGGTAAAATCAAACTCAAGAGCATCACTGTCAGCAGCCAGACGAACCCTGTCTGAATAATTGCCGTCATAGTCGATGTCCTCTGTGAAATTGTACCAGGCTGTAGTCAGGGCTGTTGTGATCGTCTCTTCTTTTCTCGTCATATAGCCGGATGTTACATTGCGCCTGCATATCCCTGAAGTGCCCCTGTACTTAAGGCTGGATGTCTTGTCCTTGGTGTTGAATGTGAAGATCACATCATCAAGCTTAATCTCGTCCGAGCCCGGAGCGAGTTTCATGAGCTGGTTGAAGTCATTGAGGGAACCGTCCCTGCCGTCTGTCGCTGAAACCTCTATTGTCTCAGCATTTGTCGATATCTGGCTTCTTGCCTGGTCTCCCGTTGCGAGGGATTTCTCCTGCAACGAGCCTGCTGTCTGGATAAGAACCCCAGCTGCGACTGCAGCGACAAGAAGCATCGAGATAAATATTATAAGAGTTCCGACTCCCATCTCTCCTTTCTTCATTATTACCCACCTCACATAATGAATTATTGAATAATCAATACTAAACCCACTCGATAATTTATAATTATGGTTATATTTAAACTTTGCGGTTTTTCAATAGTATTCTTCTATAGGGAACAGCAACCTCTAATGTATATTCTTGTATATTCTTATGAAAAAATCCGGCCCGAAGAGCAACTCAAGAAGAAATTTGTCAATCGAAAACTGACTGCGTCAGTTTTCTCAGAC
>CAZPXC010000083.1:0-6147 GCA_964590935.1 uncultured Methanosarcinales archaeon | reverse complement strand
TATGTCCCGTCATAGACTATGACAGTGTCGCCCGGCTGCGCATCATCCACCGCATCCTGGATTGAGCTGTACTCCTGCGTAGAGCCAGGGGTGTCATCCACACAGAGCACAGTGTCATCATCGCAACTAGTGGCTGCTGACTCGTAAGCGCCGAGGTCACTTGCCTGCAGCCTTGCGCTGTGCTGCATCCCATCAGCCTGGCTATAGTAGAACTCCTGGACAGGCACCTCGCCTATCGAAACATCAGCCTTGCCTTTTGCATATGCAGAATCTTTAAGAGTATAATCACCGCTGCTGATATCACTGAACCCAGGGTCAGAGCCAAAGTAGGAATTATGCATATAAGCTGAATATGCTGAATAATCCGATGATGAGCCGGACCACCAGTTGTTACTGAACTCTATATGGAATGCGTCAGGGTTTAGGTTATTGTCTATCATGAGCGGCTTCTTTACAGCATATATTATATTATTGTATATGTATGCTTCCTGATATTTCAGCTCTCTCCCGGAATTGTTGGTCAGGTGGACCAGCGCTGAATTAGGCCCGTTGTAGCCGATAAAGGTATTATAGAACATGTTCAGCCGCATCTCTGTCTCAGGCCACTGGGCATCATTGTACATGACAAATATCTGGCCATCGTTGTCCGGCTGGCTCTTCTGCACAAAGACGTTTCCTATGAGGGTCATGGTCTGCTTCAGCGGCTCGCCCTCAGTCCTGTCGTAGGTGTCGGTCATGATATCGCCCATGTAGCTTTTCGCATCCTCTATCAGGTTGTACTCGATCCTCGCATCGACCGCCCTTATATGGAAGTTCTGGCCTTCCACAGGGTCATGTATATAGCAGTACCTGATGGTTATTGTCCCGCCATGGTTATAGACATTGTGCGTCATGTCGCCTGCTGTGTTGCCGTTGTCCCTTATCTCACAGTATTCATACACAATATTATCAGCTCTGCCCACGATGCCGTTGTCATTGTCCTCGATGAGGCAATTTTTGACTGTTATATCTGCAGCTCCGTTCGGCCTTATGCCTGAAGACTCGCCGTCGCTCAGGTGCGAACCCCTGACTATAAGGCCTGAGATGACATAATATGAGCCCTTTATCTGCCAGGCGCCCCTGCCCTTGTCGCCGGCTGTATAGCTTCCCGGCCACTGGTCGCAGTATTTTCCTGACAGGTCCCAGACAGGCCTGTTATCCGGGTCCTGGGCCCTTATTGTGATGGGATTGTCAGCCGTTCCATGGTTCTGGAGCATCACCCTGAAATGATACTCGCCCGGAGCTATCTCGACGATGTCGCCTGCCTGGGCAGACTCGATCTTGGTATAGGCCTGGGAATCAGAGTCAGCCGGCGTGACCGTGATAAGCTCTGCGCCTGCAATACCAGAGAAAACAATCATAAATACCAGCAACAGCCCTCTTTTTAGCATGTATCTATAATTTTGATAATACTATTATAAATAATTTACCTTAGCAGCCGGTTTTCCATTCATCTATCATGTTCAGGAGCTGCTTTATAGAGATACCCGCTCCATTCCTCCAGTTGTTGATATAGTTGTTAAGCTCGCTGTTCTTTATTGTTATGCATGGCTTCTCTCCTATAACAACATAGTCGCCTGAGACCGAAACATCTATTGCAGAGCCGTTGATAGTGACATGATCCTTGTCTACGCCCGGAGCATAGATGGATGCATTTTCAACATAGTCGCCGTACAGTGCAAGGGAGCTGCCTGAATATGCAGCCTCGACTGTGAGCGGCCCTGCTGACTGGAAAAGGGCTGTGCCTGAATCTGAAAGCGACCTTGCATTCACCACAAACAGCTTCTGAAGCTTGCCGTCACTGCCCCTGATGATCCCTGCAGCGTCGCCGTCCAGGATATATCCGGCAACCGCAACACTGTCGCTGCCCCAATATCTAAATATGCTGTCCTGGGTAGTGTCGAGGTGGACCCTGACGCCTGCGCCATATTCTGTGTTTCCAAGCAGCTCTGTCTCTGGCCTGCTGTCCCATCCCGCACCTGTCGTCGGGTAGAGGATAGTGATAAAACGGGTATCTGCAACATTGCCTTGCGGGCTTACCCTTACATAAGCCTTGTCAAAAGCCTGTCCTGAATCAGGGCAGGAGCTGATGCCCTTTGAATATGAGAAAGGCTCAGGGGCAAGGACATTTATGCCAAGGACATCATCATCGACAATGCCTTTTATCCAGTTTCCTGAAACCGATATATGGTCTGTCGTGGTTGTCTTGGCCGGGCCGATATGAGCGATCCATTCGTACTTGTGTTCCTGCGCTGAGCGCAGGTTGTCGACCATGACCAGGTAATACGGCCTTACGAACATCACATACCTCGTGAAATTCTGTATGTACAGGTCAAGCGGGTCCCAGTCGCTGTTCGAGTTCCTGTACGCACCAGTCGCATCTGCTGCAAGGTAATCGAAATCCTTCGCTGTTTCGACCTCCCTGATCTGGCCGCCGACTGGCTGGCCTTTCAGGCCCTGGTTGTGGAACATGAACTGGTTCTTGCCGTCCACGATTACTGTGTTGTGCCATGAGGTCGTTTTCCATGAGCTTGACTGGTCATAGGTCTGCCTGTGTGGTCTCTCAGATGAGAGGTCTGTCCCGCCCATGTATAGATAAAACGTGTTTGCATCAGCATGATCATGGCCGACATTGGCGTTCGATCCTTCCATGTCGAACGGGTATGAATTGCTGAAGAATGCGTCTGATGCCCACTGGCCTCCGAACATGGTCGACTTCAGCCCGAAGACAAGGTCATCATCCCCCCAGCCTGTCCTCCATGTGACTATGCCGATGTCAGGGTAGTATGCGTCTGTCGACAGGTCATCCGGTGGGACAGGATTGACCGATGCATTGTAGTAGAGGAACTCAAATATCATCCCGGGCGCATGGTATCCCTTGTACCTGTCCCTGGTGGAGACCTTGAGTATCTGCTCAGCGAGCCACTCAGCCAGGCCATTGTCATACCTGTTCGCGAGATAGCGTAGCTGTACCTGGTTGAGCGCAGCATCCCATCCCCAGTCAGGGACCACGCTCTGGATAGGGAACACTGGCTGCTCTGAGCCAGGCAGGTAATTGTAGGCCATCCAGTTTATGTAGTTCTTGTAATAGTCCTCAGGGATCAGGTCTGTGCCCTTGATCCTCTCGAGGTTGATCAGGAAAGGGAGCGGGGTGAATTCAGCTGACTGGTAATTGAAGCCCTCATGCCATGTGCCCTCGCCGATGCTCTCGAGGACATACTGCTCGACCTTGAAATTCGATACCGGCACGCTGAGAAACTTGGGGTCATAGCCTAGCTCGCCATCTATGGCAAGAGCAGTCAGTCCCAGGCCTGCATTGTTCGTGGTGAAGTGGTTCTGGATCCATGAGCGCTTCCACCAGTCTGACCAGCTGGTGTTGTTGTAGTCTGCTGCCTCGAGCATCTCTGTCGCGTGCCTGACAAGCCCTGCCCTGACATAGTCGCGCTCCTGCTGTGTCATGTTGTTGTAGAGCCAGTCATAGGCAAGGGAGTTCTTAACGAGCATGTCAGCCAGGTTCAGGTCCCTTGTGTTTGAAGCGTCCCAGTAGGGCCACTTGTCCGGGTCTGCATTTACCATCATGCATTCCCTGGCCTTGTCAAGGTAAGTGGCTTCACCGGTGATGACATATGCAAATGCGCTGACAAAGACGACATTGCCTGCATCATAATAATCGTTCGGCATGGCGCAGTTATCAGGAAGGCGGTCAGCATAGTACTTTATGGCATCCCATATGTCCTTGTGGGTCGTCTGGGCCTCCTGCCTCAGCCTGGGTATGTCTTCCTGCGAGAAGAACAGCCTCGGATGCTCATCTGCCTGTGCATACAACATTGCAGAGGATATGATTACAGACACCAGCAGAAGCAATAATCCTCTTTTTATCATATATAATTATTCCTGAAGAAACTATTATAAATAATTTGCTTTAGCAGCCCTCTTTCCACCTATCTATAGCATCCATGAGGTCCGGTGTGCTGATCTCTCCCCTGAGCCATTGGTTTATTATTAAGATCAGGTCATCATTTAAGATACAGTCAGGGTTCGGGATGCATGATCCCAGGTTGCATATCTCTTGCTGCTGGCACATCGAATCATTGTCATTGGAGCAGTATCCCGAACTGCATACCCTGCAGTCGCCGCTACAGACCATGCCCTCATCTGCAGGTGAATATGCACATATGTCATCTACGCAGCTCTTCTCGTTGCATATCCTGTCAGGGCAATCATCCGCTATACTGCAGGATGTCGTCTCATACTCATAGGCGCCGGCGTCAGGGGCAGTGCCGCTGTAGGCAAGGCTTATCCCCTGGCCCTGGGTCCAGCTTAGGGCGGTGTCGACAGTGATCTCATTGTTATCATAATCGATATGTATTATCCTTGCCTGCGCAGAATCACCCTCCAGCTGTATAAGGTCGCCCACTTCCCCTGGTATGGTCCAGCCGTCATAGAAATACCACGGGTTCTCGACAGTGAACGTGGTCCCTGTGCCGTCCGCACTGGTTATGACAGTCAATGGCCCGCCGGCATCGATCGCCGGGCTGTCCGCTTGAAGCCTGAAGTCCGGCTTTGGCCCTAATGGGACATAATCCATTGACATATCAGACACAAAATTCGGGTCTCCTTCATAATTATTTTCTATTATGCTCGTCCTTTCAGGAACATCAGAATCATATGTAAAGGGGCCCCCTTTATTGTCAAAGAATATGTTGTTCTTGAAGGCGTTGCCGTGGAGCGCACCCACATTGTTCCAGTCGGCAAAATATACTGCTCCTGAAAAAGGAGCGTAATCTGCCCCATACCCGTTCCTGTAGAAGACATTATTATATACCAGATTATCGTTCGGCAGAGTATAGCCGCCGGACATGCCGACAATCTGCAATGCTCCGGCACTGTTATTATAGAACATGTTGCGCCTGAAGATGTTGTTTATTGATCTCAGGCCGACAGCTGAGCCGTCAGCAAAAGCAAACCTGTTCCCTTCAAACAGGTCCCATCCGTTTGCAAGGCCGTGGGTGATCGATACCCGGTAGCCCAGGCCCAGCGGCCCCCAGGGCTCGTTGTGAAGATAATTGTTCCTGATCACGGAATATTTGCTCCAGGGCCCAAGACAATGGTGTCCGCAATTATAGAAATGGTTGCCTTCGACCAGATTGTAGAAGCTACTATCAGTAGATGATTCAATCGCACCTATATCAAGCATGGCCCCGTCATTGTCTCCTGACTCAGGGCCGGTTTTTCCAAAATTCCAGAAAGTGCAGTTAATTACCCTGTTGTACTGTGAATTATCCAGGATACCTGATCCGGTCCACTCCGAAAGGGTTTTGCCTAGATGGAAAGTACAAAAGCTGACAACATTGTGGTCAGACCTTCTCATGATCAAAAACTGGGTAAGATAATCGAAATGTACCCCGATGACTGTTATGTATGATTTATCTTCAAGCAAGATCCCATACCTTGTATTGTAGATTGTTGCATTCTCTCCATTATAATCCCTGAAGATTATCCTGTTGCTGTCGGATGTTCCTGAATTTGCCGGCTTTATATATTCGTCATAGACACCTCCTGTCAGGTAGACTGTGTCGCCTGCCTGAGCATTCTGGTTTGCCGTGCCCAGGGAGCATGGTGTTCCTAAGCTTGTGCACTGGCTCCAGGAGGCAGTTCCTGCTGGAGAGACATAATGGTCTGTTGCAGATGCAGTGCCTGTCAGCATCAAAAGAACCAGAATAAGAATAACCAACAGATAGCCTCTTTTTATCATAATACTGCAATCATAAAGAAACTATTATAAATAATTTACTTTAGCATCCCTCTTTCCAGAGCCTTATGGCTTCCATCAACCCACTGAGCGCTACTACATCGCCGGATTTCCATCTATCTATATAATCAAACAGCTCAGCATTGTCAATGCAGCTGTCGCACGGCTCAGTATCTGCCTCATGTACACAGTCAACATTGCAGCTGCCGCAGTCCTTTGCGCAGGTTGCGCAGCTCTCATAAGTATCGCAGCTGCCGTCACCGCAGTATTCTTCAGGCGGGATGTACTGGCCGTTGTATTCATAAGGGCCTATATCATACTCTGCTGTCCCGTCATCATCTCCGTCCATGGGCCTG
>CAZPXC010000082.1:0-6216 GCA_964590935.1 uncultured Methanosarcinales archaeon | reverse complement strand
AGATAACAGCACAGGATACAATGCCACTGTTCCTGTCCCGGAGAGCAAAACAGAGGTATTGCCCGATGCCGGGGGCTCTCCCCCTTTAATCAGGATATTTAAGCCTGTGCCCGGTTTTGTCCATGATAAGAATGTCGCCTTTAGGCTTGTTCCCAATGGCTCTGCCCTTGACATGAGCACCCTGAAGATTCAAAGCCTTGACGGCTTTTCAAACTGGACAAGGGACTGTATCATGGTCGGGAATTCCTACAACTGCTCGTTTGCCGCTGATATGCAGCAGGGAAAAAATACGCTTGAGGTCAGTGTCTCAGGCATTGATGGAAAAAGAGCAGACAGCAAAGTATCATTTGTCTTTGACAGCACTGCCTGGCATCTGAATATTCTTTATCCTGAAAATGGCAGCTATACCAATATTCCCAATGTGAGGTTTGAGATAGCTGATGAGGAATCAGGCCTGAACATCTCCAGCTTCACTGTTGAGGGGATCGACGGAGGCGTGCAGAAATGCGAGAAGAGCGGATACAGCCTTGTCTGCTCATATGAGAATGCAAACCTCAGCGAGGGAAAAAATAAGATAACAGTCAGCGGGCAGGATAATGCGGGCAATTTCAACCAGGCAGTGATAGGATTCATATACGACAAGACCAAGCCGGTAATAAAGATCACAGAAAAAGGGTTCACTGTCCATGACAATATCATGATCAAGAATGACTCCCTGCTTCTTGACAACAGGCGCTATAGCCTGGACAACTGCCATCCTATCTACGATGTGTACCACTGCATGTATAGCGATTGGATAAGGGAGATAAGCGTCTCAGACATGGCAGGCAACAGGATCGTGATCAACAACATGCCCACACGCAGCTAGAAGAATCTCAAGATGATATCCGGGAGCCTCTGCACAGCAACGAACATTATCGTCTTCGGGTATATGATAAAATCATCCTTGTTGTAGCGCTTGTAGAGCAGCATGAGGCTTTTTTTCTCTGTCACCTGGTCAAGCGAGGCCTTGAACATCGCAGCCCTGAAGTTGTCGGTGGTGTTGAACTGCTCTAAAATATTCTCCCTTGCCATGTTCCTTGACTGCTCTTCTGTGTTGTTCCCCTGTTCATCATTTTCCAGCGCCACGTCAAGATACGCCTCCAGGGGCTGGCTTGAGTTCAGTATCCCTATCATCGCGCTTTTCGATATGTTCTGGCCGGCATTGTCTGTGCTGTTCTGGCTGAACTGTATTTCGACAGCATCAGGAAGCTCTTTAGAGAAAAGGTCTATGTCAAAGAGCATTATCCTGTAATAGTCACCTGAGATCTTTTTCAGCTGGCTGCTCTTGTAAAGCTGCTCAACATTTACCAGCATATCGGGCGCAAGCGCCTGCGGCATTTTTCCGCCTGTATCGAATCCCTTTGCCTCGTACCCTGTAAGGATATCGTTGCCGCTCTTGAGCAGCATAAGGTTGGGCTCCTTGCCGAAATTGGCCCTGAAATCCTTCACATCCTCGTACAATAAGAAACCAAGGGCCCCGCCGACAAACAGGATTATGAGTAAGGCGATTAAGATAACTTTCATTACGCTCTTTATTACCTTGAACAGTATGCCGAAGGCAATTATGAACAGGATTATGAATGCTATTGTCTCGAACATAGGATACCCTGTGCCGGTGTTGCTATAAAAAGCTTTTTATTTGATGACACAATCCCACGAATCAGCACGGCAGTGATCCAACGGCTAAGATATCCCCACCGCAACAAACTTTTACAAAAAGTTTGATCAAAAGAGGTGGGTTTCCTCGCCTTTGGCTCGTCAAGCCCACATACGGCAGTGATCCAACGGCTAAGATACGACCCTCCCATCCTCTATGCTTGAGGCGAAGAAAGGTCGTCATCCGGGTTCGAATCCCGGCTGCCGTAATTTTTCTTTGGAGAAATTAAATCGATGGACAGGCCGGGATTTGAACCCGGGGCAACCCGATTGCCAACCGGGCATTCTACCAGGCTGAATTACCTGCCCATGATTGTGTTATGGCTCTTATGTTCAAAGGCTGAATCGCAATTACTATATATATGTTGTCATGGATGATGATAGCGATAACAAGGAATTTTGATACCGCTATTACAATCCTAATATACAAATAATAACTTTTTTATACTAGTTGTGCTTCCCTATATACTAGGGGGTGGTGTTGTGGTCATTTTATTTGATCAGTATAATATGCCTGACAACATATTTGAGATCATCTTTGCGACAAAACAGCAGAGGGTTGTCGGCAGGCTTCTTATCAAGGAGATGAAGTCAAAGAAGGGCGAGATGAGCAAGTCCGAGATGTCGGCATTTGCCACTGCGCTGCATGAGGGCTCGTACATTACCCAGATCGACGAGCCGCCGTATGCAGGGAAAAAGGTAAAGCTCTCCTACAACAAGAGGCAGTTTTATGACAGGATACTGACGCCTATGAAAGGCATGGGTCTCATCGACTACGACCTCTACAAGAAGACCTACAGGATTTCTGACAAGTTCAACAAGGCCATGATCAAGATCGGCCTTATGTGGATACGGGAGTTAAGGTAATTATACGCCGTGGCTGAATTTTTTCTGCAATTGCACATTTCCCATCAAGTGCAACAAGCAAGCCCGAAGGGCTGCTTAATCAGAAATTTTTCCATAGGCGCAAGCCCGCAGGCGGCCTCAGCGCCGTGTTTAAGCGGGCTTGCAGCCAGTGGATGGAAAAATTTCTTTAGCACAATCAAAAAAATCAAAATCATAGTGCCGATGCTAACCCTATCATTGACTAGTTATTGTATTAATTGCAAACAAAATTTTTATTAAACATCAGAGAACTCTCTGTCAAGATGAAAGACAAAGTAAAACAGTTGCTTGAAAAGCAGCAGTACAGGTTTGCAGGCAGGCACACGGCTGTAAAGATATGCACATGGACAAAGAACAGTATCAGGAACAAAGGTGTCTGCTACAAGGAGAGGTTCTACGGCATAAGCTCGCACCGTTGCGTCCAGATGAGCCCGAGCATAGGGTTCTGCCACAACAGGTGCATATTCTGCTGGAGGCCCATCGAGTACACAGAGGGCACAGTGATGACAGCTACAGACAAGCCCAAAGAAATCATCGAAAAGTGCATCGAGCAGCAGAAAGTCCTCTTGACAGGCTTCGGCGGGAACGACAATGCGGACAAGAAAAAGCTTGCAGAGGCAGATAAGCCGAAGCATTTCGCGATCTCATTGTCAGGGGAGCCGACATTATACCCGAAACTAAATTCTCTCATAAAGGAGCTGCACAAACAGGGATATTCAACATTTGTGGTGACGAACGGCATGGAGCCGGGAAAGCTTGCAGGGCTTGAGCCCCCGACACAGCTGTACCTTTCAGTGGATGCCCCGAACAAGGAGCTGTTCCTGAAGATCGACCAGCCTGCTGTTGATGATGCATGGCAGAGGCTGATGGATTCACTTGACACAGTGCGCAGGCTGGGCACGAAGACAAGGACATGCCTGAGGCTGACCATGATCAAGGGCCTTAACATGGTCCATCCTGAAGAGTGGGCAGAGCTCATCGCCATGGCCAAGCCATGGTTTGTCGAGGTAAAGGCCTATATGTTCGTCGGGTTCTCAAAAAAAAGGATGAAAAGAGAGAACATGCCCCTGCATTCTGACATAAAGGCATTCTCCAAAAAGATTGCCGAGCACAGCGGTTACAGGATCGCGGACCAAGAGCCAAGGTCAAGGGTCGTGCTTCTTGTAAGGGATGATATCAAAAACAGTAAAATTCAATGGGGATGATATCAACGCATCCTTAACCTTTGATACTGTTGATCTTGTCACAGAATCCTTTGATCTTATCTTTTGAGCCCTTTTCATCCATAGCCTTGTCGCTTACCCAGAACTTTGCGACAGGCTTCTTGCTCAGCTTTTCCATCTCATCAAATGTCTTGCCGATCTGCGAGCCGGCTGTGCAGAAGAATGCAACATTTTTGAACCTGTTCCTGCTGAGGTATTCCCTTACTGCTGGTGTCACTGTCCATGCCCAGACAGGTGTGCCGATGATGACGATATCGTATCTGGAGGGATCATTGTTGTACTTTATCCTTGCCGGCTTTTTTGCAGTCGCATCCCTCCCGGCCATAATCCAGCCGATCATCCCTGACCTGTCCTTGAGATCTGTTATCTCGTCTGCATCAGAGCCCAGTATCCCGGCTATCTCTTTCCCGATCTTCCTCGTGTTGCCTGTCCTTGAATAAAACACGACCAGCTTTTTCATCCTAATCATCCCTCTAAACTATCTGATGTCGGAGGCAGTATATATTTTTTTTGTTTACCGGAAAAATATCATCAGTTTTTCCTGCTGCCCGTCTTAAGCAGGCTCTCCTCATGCAGAACCTTCCTGATATCCGCCATTGTCACCGGATTTTTAGGCACGTAGCTGCACCCGCAGGTTTTCATTATAGAGATATCATATGTCCCGATCTTTTTTGCGATGGCTATGATCTCGTTCTTGTCAAGGCCAAGCAGCGGCCTTAATACCCTGGCGCTGACAGCAGAATCAAGGACACCAAGGTTCTCGAGTGTCTGGGAAGCCACCTGGCCAAGGTTCTCGCCGGTAACTATAAACTGCGCGCCCTCCTCTTTGGCCAGCTTTTCAGCTGCCCTGTACATCGCCCTCTTGCAAAGCACGCACTGGTAACGCCGGTTGCAGAATGCTGAGATAGATTTCTGGGTCTTGATATGATCTATTACCACAATCTTCGGATCATCGCATAATCTCTTTGCAAGCTTCCTGACCTTGAGCAACGCTCTTTTGTCATCGCTGTTCCTGAAATGGAGAAAAATTAAGCTGAGCTCCTGCTTAAGCATCATATATCCTGCAACAGGGCTGTCTATGCCGTCTGAAAGAAGAAGGACACCTTTCATCCTACGCACCATGCTCCTGTTTTTCCTCCAGCTTCCTTATGAGGTCAGCGCCTATCTCCGAGATGTTGTCTATTATGGCATCAGCATCTGAAAGCACAGGTGCAGGAGAGCTGTTCGTGATGCCCACAGCCATCATGCCAGCATTTTTAGCAGCTGTTATGCCGTTTTTGGCATCATCAACAGCGATGCATCCGTCCGGCCTTGTATGCAGCAGCTCAGAGCATTTGAGGAAGATGTCCGGCGCAGGCTTTGCGTTCATGACATCGCTGTCAGTCACCATGGCATCAAAGCCGAGCGCAGGGAGATTATCGCCAAGAGTAAGTATTGCGCTTTCCTTTGTGCTGGATGTGCCCAGGCCGAGAAGATAGCCCTCTGACTTCAGGCGCTCTAGAGTCTCTTTTACCCCGGAAAACAAGGGGGCGCCGTTTCGCAAGGAATCGTTGACAAGCCTTTTCTTCCTCTCTGCGATCTCAACCGGGTCTGCATCAAGAGAGAATCTGCTGACAAAATGCTTTGCAGTATTTAAGGTGTCCATGCCGTTGAATTTCTCGACAGAGTCATTGGTCACGCTGAAACCATATTCCCTGCCGAGCCGCTTCCAGATGCCAACATGGATCTGCAGAGAATCTGTTATCACGCCGTCCATGTCGAATATTATCGCCTTTATCATTTTCTGCCGCATACTGTGCAGGACGGGTCTTTGTTCACCTTTATCTTTTTTATGTCAGGCTTCCAGACGTCAAAGCTGAGCAGCGCATCCTCGTATACCTCGCTGGCAAGGACCTTCTGCGCCTGCATCACCTGGAGTGCAGAGCCCATCTGGACCGCAGTATTTAGGATGCCGATCGCTGCGCTTGTCTCAGGCTCTTTTGGCTTTTTATAAAAGCACTTGAGACAGCCGTTTGCCCTTGTTATCACCTTGACAAGGCCATGGTCGCCTGCAACAGAGCAGTAGACCCATGGTATGCCGTGCTCTATGCAATACCTGTTTATCATGAACCTTGTCTCAAGGCTGTCTGTGCAGTCCAGCACCAGGTCTGAATCCAGCATAGATGTGTTTCCCTGCACAAGCTTCTCGTTTTTGCATATTATCTTCAGACTGGGGTTTATCTCGAGCAGCCTGCCCTTTGCAGCCCTTGTCTTGCTCCTCCCTATATCGCTCTCGATATACAATGACTGCCTCTGCAGGTTGCCCAGCTCAACACAGTCATCATCGATCAGAACCATAGCTATGTTGTCCATCTTGGCAAGCATCCCTGCTGTTGCAGAGCCGAGCCCGCCAAGCCCGACAATGCAGACC
>CAZPXC010000081.1:0-6324 GCA_964590935.1 uncultured Methanosarcinales archaeon | reverse complement strand
GATAATTATGGTCTGAGAAAACTGACTACGTCAGTTTTCGATTGACAGATTTCTTCCTGAGCAGCCCTTCGGGCTTGCTTTTTGCACTTGAAGGAAAATGTGCACTTGGCAGAAAAAACCCAGCCATGGCCGGGCGTAGCTGACCATGTCCCTAAACGAAGTTTAGGATTATGGTCAGCGGAGCAGGCAACTGAACACAAGTTCGTTGCCGTCCGTGCCTTGGGTGGCTGGATTTTTTCATTATGCAAGTAAAGTTTATGCAGATAAAATAATAAATAACAAGATAGATAACACCAGAAAACATAAAATTTAAATTCTATCTGTTTTTTTGATTTGCAGAAATGGTAATGAAGAAATGCGATTATTGTGGTAATAGCGTGCCTGCTAACGGGCAGTGCAATAAATGCGGGTTTGTTGACGGTCTCAGGAGACAGCCGACTGATGAGGAGTTCAAGAGGGCACGATCGATAAACAAAAAGAATAATTACAAGCAGTTTGAGAATCTTGACATGCTCCTTCTTGAATAGGTTTTTGATGTCAGTGGTGAGTGAACCAGAAAAGCATCTCTTCCCTGCTGTCGAGCCTGCAGAAGCCGAACCTCTCAAACTGGATTATGCTGCCTTCACCTATATCCTTCACCAAAGGTTCTGCCAGGCCCTTCCTAACGCTCTTGTCAGGCATCATGACATCTACATGAACAAGATCCTTTTGGACAGGCAGGTAATGCATTATCTTATCGCCCCTGTCCTTAAACCGCTTGTAATCAAGGGAATCAAAGACAAGGTTGTTCCCTTTTTTTATGAAGTTCAGGCAGTCCATCAGCCTGTACAGCCTGTTGTTTTTCAGGGATTTGAAATCTGCCTGCGTGATATAGAACCTGCCCGTGCTCTTTAGCTCCCTAAAACCGCGCTCAGGGTGCTCAGGGTGTTTCTTGTGCCTACTGATGACCTCAGGCGCATCCTCGACCTTTATCTCGACAGGATTCTCGACAAAGAAATAGCGGTCGCACGAGTCATCAAGCAGCCTCTTGTTCTGGGCAATGAGGTCGTCCCATGTCATCGTCGACTCTGCCTTGCTTATCCCGGTGCTCAGGACAAAGCCCTTTATCGCCTCTGGCAAAAACCCTCTCCTGCGCAGGGCCACGATGGTCGTAAGCGAGGGGTCGTCCCAGCCGACCAGTTCTTTTTTCTCGATCCTCTCCCTTATCACCCTGCCTGATGCCAGTGTTCCTTTCATGCTGAACCTTGCAAACTCATATATCTTGGTGATATTGTATCCAAGCTCTGCCTGGATATATCGCTGGAGCTCGTTTCTCATCTCAAACTCCTTGCTACGAAGCCTGTGCGTCACCTTTGTCTCGCCGTCCATGATAGCGTTCTGGAAATCATAGTTGGGCCATACCCTATACTTCTTCTTTTGCCTTGCATGCTCACCATCAACAATCCTAAACACAGTGGGGTCCCTCATCGTGCTGTTCTTATGCATAGGGTCAATCTTTAGCCTGAGGACTGCCTCACCCTCTTTAAGCCTGCTTAGGTTGTTCCATTGCTCCAGATTATCCCCAGGACCCTTGTCACGGCAGCTGCATGCTCTCTTGTTCATCCTTGACTGCCTTATCTTCTCAGCAGGGCAGGTGCACATGTATGCCTTCCCTTTTTTTATCAGTCTCGCTGCATGGCTGTAAAAAAGCTCCATGAAGTCAGATGCATACAGGAGCCTGTCCCACTTTATGCCGAGCCATCTGAAATTCTCAAGCATTATGTCATAAAATTCTTTCTTGACAAGCCCAGGGTTGGTGTCCTCAAACCTGAGGATGAACCTGCCGTCATACTGCCTGGCAAGCATGTAATTCAGGAAGATTGCCTTTGCATGCCCGATATGCGGGTATTTCTCAGGCCCTGGGGGAAATGCTGTAACGACCCTTTCCCCATTCTTTATTCCGAGGAATGCAAATATGTCCTTCTCCTTATGCTTTTTTTCAAGAAGCTCTGGTGCCAGCTCTTTGAGCTGCTCAAGCTGCTTATTTGGAGGCATCCTGTTGACCTTTTCCACTGTCTCTTTGGCAATCACCTGCAGTTTGCCCATATTTTTCTTGAAACCCGGCTTTTCAGATAACACGCCGCCGATGACTGCCCCGGCATGGGCCCTGCCCTTGTGCTTCACTGCATTCTGCAGCGCATACTTGAGTACCGTGCTTTCCATGGTAGCCAGGATTAACAGCCATTAATATATAAATTTTGTTTAAAACAGGGTTTCATCCCAAAAATGGGCTATATCTGCAATAAAACCAGCATTTTCGAAACATTTAAATATCACCATATCAAGAAAACAGATATATGAAAAAAAGAGGTTTTTACCTGATAGCATTCTTCCTGTTATCTCTAGTCTATTATGCCTCTTCTGTTGATTACACTGTCACAAGAACAGTAAACACGACACAGGTGGTTGTGGACGGCACTGTTGAGGTATCTCTTTATGTTGATGTTGGAAATCCGCCGAACATGGCTGATGCATATGCAATAGATGATGTTTATCCGAGCGGATGGACAGTGGTAGACCCTGGTTCAGGAAGCACCAACCATACAGGGCATATCAAATGGGTCGTTGTCGGTATAAGCACGAGCTCTTCATATTCCTGCTCCGGCCTTGACAGCTGCGTGGACCCGATGCAGGATGTTACATACAGGTATATCCTCCAGGCCCCTTCCAGCCCTGAGACAGCTACAATATCCGGAAAATACATGTTCGATGTACAGAGCTCAGAGCAGAATACAGGCAGTACGACCATAGAGGTCATCGACAACGCGCCAAACGAGTGCTCTGCATACGACGGGGACCAGAGCGCATGCACCAGCGCACCTGAAGACTGTGCATGGTGCCCGCTAAACAGCAACTGTGAGCCAACTGCAAATGTCAAGTGCACAGCATCGGGCTGCATCAACAGCACTCACCTGTGCACCTCAAACTGCATCGCCAGCGCATGCGGAAGCAACAAGATATGCAACACATCATCAGACTCATGCGAGACTGTTACTTCATCTACAGGCGATGATGATACGACAGATACTACAAGTGGATCAACCACATGCACGTCAGACTGGGAATACGGCGCATGGACCGACTGTGTAGACGGGACCCGGACAAGGACAAAGACAGATAAAAACGGCTGCGAGTCCACACAGACAGAAACCAGCAGGTGCAGGGAATCGTCAACCACTTCTTCCGGAACCACTACAGGCGAATCAACAACAACAACCAGGACAAGGGGAGACACAACCACCACAACCCAGGATACGGCAACAGGCACTACCAGGACCAACACACGCGATTCAACAAGAAAAGATGCAAATGAATCCGCACCAAAAACAACTGAAGAGGTCCTGGACGAGAATGCCAAGACAACTGACAAGCTCTTCTATATCGTGCTTTCGATACTGATTGTTATGGGAATCATAATATTCCTTTATTTCAAGAAGCGTAACATTCTTTTCAATCCGTCCAGCCATACCGACCTGTCATCGCAGAAAAAGATGATACAGGGAGGACAGCAGCCACCAGGACAGGACAGCCAGCCAGCGCTGAACAGATGGAAACCTATGTAAATAACAACAACTTCTTTAATCAGATTTTCAGATTATACCCACATGATAGTGATATATATGGAAAAAGAAACAAACAAGCTGACTGAAGGCCCGATCCTAAAATCGTTGATAACATTATCTATCCCAATTATCTTCGCCAACATCCTGCAGACCGCTTACCAGCTGACTGACACCTTCTGGGTCGGCAGGCTTGGGACTGTCGCAGTGGCCGCTGTCTCACTCAGCTTCCCGGTGATTTTTCTTCTGATCTCTCTGGGCGGCGGCCTGGCAATGGCAGGGACGATCCTTGTTGCACAGTATAAGGGGAAGGAAAATCGGGAAGCGGTTGACCATATCACGTCCCAGACCCTTCTGCTTGTGATATTCATCTCCCTGATTCTTGCAGCCATAGGTTATCTGCTTTCACCCCTCCTGATACATCTGATGGGCGCTGAATCAGGCGTCTTTACGAGTGCGGTTTCATACCTGAAGATATCATTTATCGGGATTGTGTTTGTGTTTTCCTTTATGGTATTCCAGTCCCTGATGAGAGGTGTTGGTGATGTAAAAACACCGGCCATAATAGTTCTTGGGACCGTTCTTTTGAACCTGGTCCTGGACCCACTGTTTATCTTTGGTTATGGACCTGTGCCTGGCTTTGGGGTTGCCGGCGCTGCTGTCGCAACAATCTGCACACAGGGGCTGGCAGCGCTCATAGGATTTATATTATTGCTGAGAGGGAAACGAGAGCTGCAGCTTCACATCAGGGACCTCAGACCGGATTTTAATCTGATCAAGAGGATGTTCAACCTTGGTTTCCCTGCTGCAATAGAGCAGTCAACAAGGGCGCTTGGCATGACCATCATGACATTCCTTGTCGCAAGCTTCGGAACCCTTACCATCGCAGCCTTCGGCATCGGAAGCAGGATCCTTAGTTTTGTCATCATCCCGGCTTTGGGCCTGTCGATGGCAACATCAACCCTTACAGGCCAGAATATCGGCGCCGGAAAAATAAAGAGGGCAGAGAGGATAGTCAAATTAAGCGCCCTCACAGGATTTGTTGTCCTGACGATGGTTGGCATCCTGTTTTTTATCTTCGCAAAGCAGATAACAGGAATATTCATCCCGGGAGAGACAGAAACAATCATGACTAGCGCTTTTTTCATCAGGATCATGGCACTTACATTTGGGTTTATAGGCGTCCAGATGGCCATAAACGGCGGGTTCAGGGGCTCTGGCAACACAACGATCTCCATGATGCTATCTATTATATCTATGTGGGTCCTGAGGTTTCCCTTGGCTTACTTCCTATCACAGCATACAGCACTTTCAGAGACAGGCCTTTGGGTAGCATACCCTGTGTCAAACGTGGTCGTGGGAACAGTTGCGATCGCCTGGTTTGCCAGAGGCACCTGGAAAAAGAAAAGGATAACTGAAGAGGATAAACTGACAGATGATACGATGAAGGAGACTGTGATAGAAGAAGGGATGAACTGAAGATCTGTCTCCTATTTCAGGCTCTCGATAATATCCTTTGTCTGCCTGACGATGCCTATCCTCTTGAAGATGGCATCAACAGCCATGTTGTGCTCTTCTGCATTCATAGCTGTCATCGAATCCTCGGCAAATATCTGGTTGTAGCCGTATTCATAGGCAAACCTTGCAGTGCTTTCAACGCCGATATTTGTGGATATCCCGCACAGGATTATCGTGCTTATCTTTCTTCTTCTCAGCTGCAGGTCCAGATCTGTTCCGTAGAAGGCTCCCCACTGCTGCTTTTTTATGATTATATCGCTTGGTTTTGGCCCTATCTCTGGCACAAATTCTGACCATCCCTTTGGAGGACTACCCATAAACATCTTACTGTCGGATATTGGTGCCAACCGAGTCGCAGCAGAGGGCTCAACATGGACAAGAAAGACAGGAATCTTGTTCTTCCTGCATGCCTCTGCAAGTCTCGAAGCGTTTGTTATGACTTCTTTTGCGGAATACGGGCCGAGCTGTCTTTCCCTTGATGCTATACCCTTCTGCAGGTCTATTACCACAAGCGCTGTATCGTTACTGTTGATTCTTTCCATAATCTAAAGAGTATTTTTTATACTTAAAAAGGTTATGATTAGATAGCGGTTACTGATATAAGAATGCAGAAATATCATTAGCAGCAAATATTACAGAAAAAATAAAAAAATGAAAAGACCACGCACGAGCATTAGGTACGGATTGTTGGGGGCTGCATGCTGAACACCTTGTTACCTTGGTGCTTACACACCAGCTCCATCAAACCCATATTTTGTGGGTATCCTATGATGTCTCTTTTCAGGAGGGGCTTCGTGCTTAGATGCTTTCAGCACTTATCCCTTAAGGCGTAGCTGCCCTGCGTACCCTGTCGGATAACAGGTAGACCAGAGGCCTCGAGACCTCGTTCCTCTCGTACTAGAGGTCCCTTTCCCTCAGACATCCAACAACTCCAGTAGATATCAAACAAACTGTCTCACAACGTTCTGAACCCAGCTCACGATCCCTTTTAATGGGTGAACACCCCCACCCTTGGCAGCCTACAGCTGCTTTTGGAAATACACCAAAAACCGCTTCTGCACCGCCAGGATAGGAAGAGCCGACATCGATGTAGCAAACCGCGCCGTCGATATGCCCCAACCTCTAGCCGTTAAGGATGGCTAAAGGCTGAATGAGCTCTCAGGCGCGACAACTCTGTTATCCCCGGAGTAACTTTTCTGTCATCTCA
>CAZPXC010000080.1:0-6369 GCA_964590935.1 uncultured Methanosarcinales archaeon | reverse complement strand
AGGAAGAGTCAATGCAGCTGCCAGCCGTGTGATGGATGAAAGAGCAAGGCTGTCTGAAATAATCAGGGATGTGATAGAAAAGAAGGGGCTTAATGAAAACAGGGCAAAAAACCTGATCGACAGCGTGATCGGTGCCAGGGAACTGGCAAAGGTCTTCCAGGGATATTCCGGAAACAGGATAAATATAATAAATGCGGCCAATGAGATAGACACGACATCATATGTGTTTGCAAAACAGAGTCGTCTGCATCCTTTAAGAATCACAGGCCTTAGCCATAACGACCTGATAAGGTATATCCATTTTTTTAAGAAAGAACTGCCTCTTGTATTGCAGGGGCTTGATGTTGATGTTCCGTTGCTGGGCTCCCATAATGAGTTCATAACACCTGTCGGAGAGATGATCACTATAAATGGTGTTCCTCTGTACGACTGTCCTGGTGCGATAGTAGATAATAGTGATGTTATCCAGAAAGCTGCTGATTTTGGGCTTAAGGTTTTCAGGAAAAGAGGAGCGTCAGATGAGGATGCTCCAAAGGCCTTGGTCAGCATGGTCAATTCGATAGTCTATGAGAAATTTACAAAGGACCAGGTCATCAGGTCTTCTTCAAGGTTCAGGCAGGAAGATTTTTTCACAGGATTCATGGTATATCAGCACAATGGCCTGGCCATGCCGCATAGGCTGTCCCAGATGCTTGCGCAGATGAATGAGGAAGAGAGGAGCACATTTGACAAAGGCTGCGAGATCCAGCAATACATAAACGAATCTCTCATAAAAGCAGGTATTGTTCCTGGGGGATGGGATTATCAGGAGATAGAGATAAAGGTTGAGGATGCCCCTGCGATTGCAACATCAGACCAGATTGTCCTTGTGGATAATGGAAAAGAGAAATCAAAGCATCAGGAACTGGAAAGGATAGTAGCTGCGCTGGAAAGGCAGACAAAGCCGCGTATAGCTGCTGCAACAAGAAACCAGCATGAGCTCCTCATATGGGAGCAGGGCAGATACGACCATCCGGAAACAATAGAATGCAGGATCGATGGAGAGCCCCGTTCTGTCTTTGGTCTGGCCAGGGCAGGCGACCTCCTGCTGGCGACAACATACAAAGGCATCCTAGCATATGATATCAATGACCTTTTTAAGGATCCTGTTGTGCATCTCATCAAGAACCCCGACCCCGGCCAGGGGATCATCAAGTATGCCTGTGCTTTCGGGAACAATCTGTTTGCCTCCCATTCGATCCGGAGAGGTGATGGCATAAGGGGTTATGGCCTGTTGAGGTGGGACATTGACAGGCTGGATTTTGCAAGGAACCTGTTCAACAGGCCGACCGGCATGGTTGCAATATCCCCGGCAGGGCTCGTCTTTTCCGCAGCCAACGAGCTGTTCGTCCTGCCAAGAGCCGATGGTAAGCCCGAAGCATTCTATTCGCATGACTGTGAGATAACCTCTGTTAAACCCTGTGACAGTTTTGTCACTATCGGTGACGAACAAGGCAACATAAAAACCATATCATATGAATCCAGACAATTGGGAATGAGGAATGTGAACCTGTCCGGTTTCCGTATAAGCTCGATCGAAAACATGATGTTTGGCGATATTGATTATATTTTTACAGGTGATGAGCAAGGTCTTTTGAGCGGCTATAGTGTGCAGCACAGCGGCAACCTGGAAGAGTGTTTCCAGTTTGATGCCGGTGCGCTTGAACCCGGGCTTTCGAACAGCACCATAAGGGACATCAAGGTGCTGAGGGGGGATGATGCTCCCCAGTTGCTCTTTTCGCTGGGCAACAGGGTCTATGAATATCTCATATCTGCAAAAATGCCCGGTGAGTCTATCCTGGAGTGCCATAGGGGACACAAAGGCAATGCCTACCAGGGCTCAAAGGCTGCCATCTATTCGATTGAGGTGATTGAATGACCGGCTTTTCTGTAAATTCACTGAGTTTTACTGACAAGAGCCTTGAAGAATCAGAAGACTATTTTTACAACAACCCCGGCAATGGGCTTTTTATGGTTGCCGATGCCATGGGCGGCAGAGGCTATGCCGGCCAGGAATCAAGCTGGTATGCTGTCGAAAGCATCCGGAAGAACATCGAGGCCGCTATTGCGGGGGAGGATGTTGATATCAGCAGGGTTATATCAGAAGCGGTCAGGTCGGCAAATGAGAGCCTGTTTAATATGGGTGAAGAAGATGGCCGGAGTCATGGCACGACCCTGATCCTGTCCCTTCTTAACAGAGATGAGCTTTTTTTCACAGGCATCGGAGACAGCAGGCTGTACATGCTTGAGGGCGGCCAGCTTAGGCAGTTAAGTGTTGACCAGAAACACCTTATGAACAGGTTCTCAAGCCATACGGTGGATCCAGGATGGGGCGAGCTCGGCGACATGATACTCAGCGAGGATTTCATGCCCTCAGAGTTTCTTGGGAAAAAGAAGTATGTCACAGTCGATGTAAAAAAAGTCAAGGTAAAACCAGGAACCCGCCTCTTGCAGGCGACAGACGGCCTGACAGACCTGGCCACAGCAAAGGAGATAAGCACAGCCCTCAATATGGACAATCTGGAAGACTGCCGAAGCTATCTAGCATCGCTTGTGAAATCACCAAGGGATGCTGCCCTGTTGCTGGTAGATAATTTCGAAAAGGCCTATAACAGCGGGGTTGCACTTAACAGGAAAAAGGACCCCAACTTCAGGATAAACAACATCCGTGACATTATTTTTAATAAATATTCCGGCCATCCCTCTGTTCAGGATTTTATGAGGCAGTGGAATGGTGCAGAAAACAAAGACAGGTTAGGGATAATCGTTGAGAATCTTCAGGTTGGTTTTATACACAGGAAATATGTCGAAGAGACCAGCTCATATATAGCGAACAAGGACGATGCTGTTTTCAATATCGTTGAGATAGGATTGGAGAAGATCGTTGAAGATGAGAAACCAGGCAATCCTTTACCTGACAGGACAAAGGAGATGCCTGAGCTGGCAGGCACTTACCAGAACAGGATCGCCCAGATGCAGGAATATTTCGGTTCTGATCCCAAGGCAACCGCCCTTGATATCCTGACCGGCAGTTATCGCGATGGGAACGGGAAACGTACATGGTTGTGGGAGGACAGGGTAAAGAAACTGCAGGAATGGTATCAATCAGAAGATGTCATGATGGACAGTGATGAGATAGGCAGGATAATGGATGTGCTAAAGGCGAACAAATACGTGGTCTCCAAGCACAAAGAAGTACTGGGTGAGATAGAGCGGTTGCTTAAAAATCAGGAAATTCATTATGAAGAATCTCCCAAACAGGTCCAAGACCCGTCAGGTATTGCCGGTAAGGGGGATGACGAGGACAATCACCATGAACCAGGTTCTACTGTGGAGTATGCCGGGAACAGAAAGGACCAGGCATTAGAACTCGGGCTGAAATTGAATGCTGCTGTTCATAATAATACCAATCTCATCAAGAGCGCGGCCCAAAAGGCTGTCGGGAGCTATCTTGGGTCTGACAAGCTAGGGGCATGCGTCAGCCGGGTGGTCCAGGATGGTCTCCCGGAATTGTCCCGGACCTTCAGAGACGGGATAGGCCCGGACATATGGAATAAAGATGATCTCCCTGGCGGTGTCCTGAGAATAAGTCCTGAGATCGTCAAAAAATACAATATCCGGAAGAACGATGTTTAAGAAAAAGACCCTCGAGAGAATATTGAAGAGGCAAAAGAAAGGCAGGCTTGTGCTGAATGAGCCTGTTGTCAGGTTGATGCATCCTTCTGAGAAGGGTGTCATATGCGGAGAGACCTATTCTGTTACAGATAAGGATACTGGCGATGAGCTGCTTCTGAAGATAGGCGTCCCGGAAATGTCAGAGAGATTTAGAGCACAATACCTGCGGCTGTCTGACTGCGGCGATACCTTTCCTGATCTGCGTATGGATATATTGGATAATATGCCCTTCTTCTTCCTGAAAAAAGACCCCTGGCTCGGAAAGATGGTGGAGGGCTTTGTCCTGGATGAGAAGCTGGGCTCAGGCAGCAGCGGCTCTGTGTACAAGGCATACACTAGAGGCGGTGAGATCAGGGCGGTCAAGGCGATCGGCAAAAAACACCATAAGCAGTTCATGGACAATTCAGGACTGTACTCTGTTATCTCAAAAATAGACCATCCAAACCTGATCCACATAGCAAGTTTTGGAAGGACTGACCAGGGCATGAATTACCTTATCATGGATTATCTCTCTGGCGGAAGCCTTTTGCAAAAGACAGGTATCGACCCTTTGAAGGCTGTGGATATCGGGCTGTCGATTACAGGCGGCCTGAAAGTTCTACACAGCAACGGGATAATACACTGTGACATCCAGCCTGGAAATGTCCTTTTCAACGGTAAGCGGCCCGTGCTGACTGATTTTGGACTCAGCATCTTTCAGGCCGATTATGCAGAAGAGGAGAGGAAGAAGACTGTGCATTACTCATCAGAGTATGATGTCGAGACAAGGCTGCGCGGACCGAGGAAATACACTGCCCCGTATGTCAGGAACAGGGAGACAGATTCCACCGCGACGAGTGACATGTATATGCTGGGGGTGGTCTTGTATGAGCTGATGACAGGCAAGGTCCCTGGAAGAAAAACCCCTGATATTGCGAAGGTCTTCGGGCAACAGTATGCAGCATTAGACAGGATAATCGACAAGGCGCTGGTAAATCTGGATGACAGGGCGCCGGATGAAGAATACTATAGGAATGCAGGCGAGCTTGAGTCAGACCTTCTGCGTTTTAAGAAGGCGCTTGAGCTTAATGTCAGGACTGATAGGCCTGAAAAGAGACAGGAAGCAGGCAGGGAAAAGGGTTCTGCGACCAGTAATGGATCTGCCAGGGCAGACAACCAGCCATCGGTAAGCATACCTGTAAAAAACCTTGAGGAGATGCTGAGCGCAATAACATTCGAAAAGGATGGGAAGCAGGTGCCCAGGTATCAGGTCAAGCATTATAAGGGCAGCGGCTCCTTTGGAGAGGTCTATGGGGGCAGGGACCAAAAAGAGAACAGGGTGGTCGCCTTTAAGGTGGCCCGGGAAAGGATAAGGAGGGCTAAAGCAGAACTGAAATTCCTAAAGGAATACAAGGCAGCTTCAAAGTTTGAACATCCAAATTTATTGAGGGCATATGATATAGAAAGCATAAAGGGGCAGGTTGTACTTTTCACGGAATATGCCCCCAGCAACCTGATGGCCCAACTTGGAAAACCAAGAGACCAGGATTTTATGATACATGTGATATCCCAGGTCTGCGATGCATTGGGCTATCTTCATGATAACAAAATCTATCACAGGAATATCAAGCCGACCAATATCCTGTTATTTGACGATCTGGTTGTCAAGTTATCTGATTTCAAGGATATAGGGTTTTCATTTGGGGCCATGACCTCTGCAGGGCTTGTCGGTACTGATATATACAAGCCGAAAGAGGGATTGATACTTGATTTGAAAAAAGCCAAGATTAACATGAACAATCCGGAAGCGGATATATACAGCCTTGGCTGCGTGATGTACCATATTCTTACAGGCAAAACCCCGTTTATAGAAGATCTGTCATCCCGTTTTTTTGATGACGAAAAAAAGGCCCTTAAATCGTTGAAAAACGACAGGGAATACCTCGGAAAGCAGCTGGCTTCCCTCAAAGAGCTCGGTGTTGAGGACCGGCTTGTACAGATAATAGGGAGATGCATGGACCCATCGCCGCAGAAAAGGTATTCATCTGCAGCAGAGCTGAAAGAGGCTTTGCAGAACAGGGATGCAGGAAGCGTTGCAGCTGAAGAAGAGTATGAAAAGAATTTAAAGCAATTTCAAAATACAGTCTATATAATCAATCAGCAATTAAACAATAAAAGACTGGACCCGCGCACAGGGATACCTTCCGGTGAATATTATGAAGACCTCTTTACAACTTTTAATGTTTTTGAGTACCAGCACGAGAAGCTTGCGGGAAACGCCGAGATAGATACCATTTTTGAAGATCAGAAAAAGAGACTATATTCAGTTGTTGATGAGGCCTACAATGCCATAATCGGCCTGGTCAATATGTCAGCCAGATGGAACGAGCGGTCTGAGCCAGTCGAGTTTTTACTGCCGGAAGCTGATCTTAGGAAAAATAAAAAAATCGCAAAAATATTCCACAAGGAGATATATACCCTCATCAGGTATAGTGCCCCTGACAGCGTTAGAGAATATCTGATGAGCAAGGACCCGCCAATGTTTTAGGAATTGTATAAAAAAATGAAAATAGCAAAGGCGCAATTGCCGCTTGAAAAAAAGCTTATAGCACTCGAGAGATACAGGTCCCACAGGAAGGGCAGGCTCCTGAGATGGCTGGCAGCTGCTGGGATAGG
>CAZPXC010000079.1:0-6449 GCA_964590935.1 uncultured Methanosarcinales archaeon | reverse complement strand
TATTCTAATGAATGGAATAAGTTTTTATGTTGTCCTATTTTTAATGGCTTTAGGCTTACTTTAAGTATATTTATATATATCACTAGTTACAGTTATAACATAAATAAAAATATTTTTTTAATCGGATTGATATTGGATATAATTTTGATTAGTGGATGTGTTCAACAATCAGCCGATAATGCTACAGAAAAAGGATTTCTTGAGGGACAGGTCAGTATTGGTCCTATTTGTCCTGTCGAACGAAATCCTCCGGATCCAGGATGTCAGCCCACTCAGGAAACATATAAAGCCTGGCCGGTTGCCGTGTGGTCATCTGATAAGAAAACAATGGTTGCAGAAATTGAACCTAATCTGGACGGAACCTATAGATTAGAGCTTCCAGCAGGGGATTATGTTGTCGATTTAGAAAAGCAACAGTCTGTCAGGGTAGGGGGAAGCAACCTCCCTTCAGCCATAACGATTGGTTTCGGAGAGACAACAACACTCAATATTGACATTGATACTGGAATACGTTGACAAACCCCCTAAACATTGCGCTAATATCCAACTCCTCCACGTATTGAGCAGAAACTAAAGGGATTTAACGGTTCCGAAGATTAAAAATTTTTGAAGTTCAAAACTTACCTCTTTCTCTGGACAAGCCTGATTATCCTTGCAAAGCTTTTGCTCTTCCTGATAGTAAGCGTGTCTTTTTCCCTTAAGGTCCTTACTGCAGGGTCATTGTCAGTGCCGAAGTATGCATTATGTCTCAGCAGCCTGATCCTTACGACAGCATTCTCGTCAAGGACAAGGTGCCTCACAGGGGTTGTCGTATTGTTGAAAGCGATGCCGATGCCTTTCCTGAAGGTTTTTCTCGAGATCGAACCGTAATATCCTGACGACCCGAAGGGTGTTGCGACAACGATACCGTCGCCTATAAGAGGATTCATCCGCTTCCTGTTTACTGTGACCTCAAACCTTATGGCGTGCACAGGCATCCTGTTCCTTATCACAAAATCGTTTACAGCAGTATAGCTCCTGCCCCTGTACCTTGCCTCGAGCTTGATATGCTTTATTATCTCGTACTCCTTCAGGGAGATTTTCATGAGCATCTCGTCGAACTTCAGGTCATCGCACTTCTGGCATATGTCGCTGTCCCGTACAAGCAGTTTCGGGACACCGGGGAATTTCCTCTCAGAGTACAGGAAAGTCCCGTCGCCGCCGAGCGAGATTACTATATCCGGCCTGAGCTTTGAGTATTTGAAGCCGAGTTTCTTTATGACGGTCTTTATCTCACTGATGCTGCTCCTGTTCATTCCGACTATGTATATCTTTTCCATCCACTTTGCGCATATAGGAGGAAAGTATTTAAATCTTTAGTTATTATTGATGCCAATCAAAAAGAGCTGGAAGAACATGGTGATGCAGGTATCCTTCAAGACTTTTGCCGTAATTTTCCTGAATGTTGTGTTTATCTCTATCGTGGTCTTCTATTATTTCGGCGCTGCTACAAAGATCAACGATAAGGTTGTTTATTCCGCGTGTGAAAATGCGGCAAACACCATACTTAACACAGCAGAGCAGGTATATTATTCAGCAGGCTATGCCAGGAAATCCATACACTTTGAGATGCCCCCCATGGTTGACAGGATCTATTCATCAGATGATAAAACACTGTCATTTTCCGTCAACATCAGCGACAGGACATACCAGCTCGACTTTGAGTCCCGTCTGCCGGTTCGTGTGCTGCTGAGAAAGGGAGATATCCAGAACAATACCGTCATCGTCGAGAAGCAGGATAACTATATTGCAGTATGCTCCGGTGCCAGCTGCAACTGCGTGGGCAGCATAACATGCACCTGGCAGTGATTCACTTCTGGGTTATCTTTATGCAGTTTACAGGGCATGAATCTGCGGCTTCCTGCTCGCAGCTCAGTTCAGGAACATTTTTCTTGACAGGCACTGACTTGTTGTCAACCAGCTTAAAGCTTTTCTCGCATGTCGCTACGCACGCCCCGCACCCTATGCAGGCATCTTGGTCCACTTCAATACTGTACACCATTGGTTTCACCTCATTTGTTTGGTTAAAAATGCAATAACATGAAAATCGGGAGATTGTTTATTAATTTTTCTGTTTGGGCAGATTTAAATAAATACCCGTTAAATACATGTCCAGCCGTCTGCGATAAGGGATTGTCTGAGAAGCCTTTCCTCTCCCCAGTCGATGCCCATATCGTAGTCCTTGCTTTTTCCGCTCATCCCTGTATATAATTTCTCAGCAAAATAAAGAGATGCTTCACCCATGCCTTTCACGATATAGCCATCTCCCCTGATTGGCGGGACCAGGGCAGGAACTTCTGAATGCGGTGCCTGGATGGGTGTGTAACCTATCCTATGTTCATTTAGAAACCTTTCAAGGATCTCAGGATGAAAGGAACCGCCGTAAAGAAGAAACGGCTGTTCTTCCAGGCATAACTGGACGACCTTCTGCAATCCGTCCAGTTGGAGCTGATTATAAATCTGGACAATTTTATGATCTTCCATGTTTATTGGGATTGTTGTTTTTTTATGAATCATACACTCCATTCTTTCCAGGGAACCAAAACCATCTATTTTTGGCAATTAAATTTTGAGACATATGATGCTGGGTTTGTTAGTATGGACGGCTCTATATAGATTTCGGGGATGTGATTGCCTTTCCATAATTCTTTTTTCTCAAGGTATTTGCCTATCCTGTGGTAGATATAATCACCGATATTTCCCCCGGTCTCCAGAGTCCCTATTATAAGAGTCTGCTTTGCTTCATTGCTGAACAATAGCCTTGGCCCGAACCTATTCTTGAAATTCTTTTCATATGAATCGATATCATGAAACATCTTCATGATAATATCGCTGATTTTTTTAGGAGGTATTGATAATTTGGTTCCATACTTTGCAGCAGGGTCGATAAACTCTTCTCTGACCCCAAGATTCCCGAGCATTGTCTTATAATGATCGATATGGAAGACATTGCCCCTGTTTTGCATTATTACTGTTTGTCCTGATGCGCCTGCTCCCATGACTCTCTGTTTATTCTTATACTTTTCCGTCATATTGAGTATACTAGTAAGTGAACCTTCAGGATTATCAAGCATCTCCTCAGTGATGGTTAGCTTTCCGAAAGTACTGCTGAAGTCTGTTGAAGGCAGGTAGAACAGGTAGTCTTTAAGTGCATCGTCGATGACGTTTTTCAACCCCCTTGCCCCTGTTTTCATTTCTTCGGCACGTGAGGCCAGGAGCCTGAGGCTTCCCTCCTCAAAATCAAGGGTTATCCCATAGCCCATGAATTCCCTTTTCTTCCCGATAATTACAGGACAATCAGGGAGGCTGAGAATTTTATACAGGTCGTCTGAGTTCAGATATTCAAGGAAGCTGATATTCGGGATCCGGCCGATAAACTGCTTATCCATCCCGAATTCGATAAAATCATCAAGTGTAGGCTTGATATCCCCCCTTTCAACCCTCTTCCTGAATCCATCTCTTGAATGGATGTCAGCAGCAAAGCCCATGCCTGACCTGATCCGTTTCTGCATTATCTCATCCAGGTCCTCAAATGCCCCGCTGAAAATGAACAGGATGTCCTTTGTGTCTATCTTGAGGGCGTTGATCCAGACATCAGTCCCTTCAACGATCTTCAGTAATGCCTCCTGCACCCCACCTCTTGAAACATCCCATCCGATTAGGTTATCTGGCCTGGCAACCTTGTCGATCTCATCTATGAAGACAATCCCATATTCAGTGTCCCTCCAGTTATTTGAACTGATCAGCAGGTTTTTGATGATATCCTCAACATTTCCCCCAACATATCCTGCTTCAGTATACTTTGTGGCGTCTGCCCTTGTCCAGGGTACACCAACTCGTTCAGCAGCAAGCTCGATAAGATATGTCTTGCCCACGCCCGTCGGGCCGATTAGGAGCAGGTTTGATTTTGGGATCTTATCATACCCTGAAGTGGAGATTGCGTTTTCGTATTGCAGTCTCTTATAATGGCTGCAGATGGCATTTGCCAGAGCCTTCTTGGCTGATTCCTGCTTTATGACATACTTGTTGAAGAATTTATACAGTTCCAGCGGTTTCAGGTCAAAATTCATAATATTAAATGCCGCTCTGTTTTGTAATTCTTGTTGCATAATTTTTAGCTACTGATAAGTAGTTTATAAATATTTCTATAATCATGGAGTCGTCGCCAAAAGATTTAAATAAGATACTGTCCATCTTCCTGCAATCAGGGGGTGGTCTTATGCTGATTGGATGGCTGGTTGGAGCAGTGATAATCATTATCCTGGCTTCTTTGAAGGTTGTTTATTCATATGAGAGGGGCGTGCTCTTTACGCTTGGAAAATTCTCAGGGCTTTTGAAGCCCGGGCTCAGGCTGGTCATACCAGTTATCCAGAAATGGGATCGCATCGACCTGCGGACCAGGGTGATAGATGTTCCGAACCAGGACTGCATAACTATGGATAATATCTCTGTAAATGTCAATGCGGTCCTGTATTTTAGGGTCATGGCCGCGGAAAAGGCAGTGATAAAGGTCGAGAATTTTGTCTATGCGATAAGCCAGCTTGCCCAGACCACGATGCGTGACGTCGTGGGTGAGGTGACGCTTGACCAGCTTCTCAGCAAGAGGGATGCCCTCTCCAACAGGATTCAGCAGCTTGTGGACAAGGCGACAGACCCATGGGGTATAAAGATACAGAGCGTTGAGCTCAAGCACATAGACCTCCCGAAGTCCCTGACAAGGGTCATGGCAAAGGAGGCTGAGGCAGAGAGGGAGAGACGAGCGGTCATCATAAAGGCAGAGGGAGAGGTCATGGCCTCGCAGAACGTCTCCCAGGCTGCAAGCATCCTCGGCCGGGCAAAGGGGGCGATCCACCTCAGGACACTGCAGACCCTCAATGACATCAGCTCTGACCAGACCAACACTATCATCTTTGCGGTCCCTCTCGAGGTGATGAATGCTGTAGAGAACAGCAGGATGGGGTGGCAAAAATGATGCTATTATATGTCGTTCTCATAATCATATTGTTGATCCTGGTTCTCCTGTTCGGCCTTAAGGTTGTCAACCAGTATGAGCACGGGGTCAGGTTCACATTCGGCAAGTATACCGGGATAATGCAGCCAGGACTGAGGTTCGTTTTCCCTCTGATCCAGACATGGGTGAGGGTGGATGTAAGGGTCAAGGTCGTGGATGTCCCTGATCAGGACTGCATAACAAAAGACAATGTAACCGTCAATGTCAATGCGGTTCTTTATTACATGGTTGCAAACGCAGACAAGGCTATTCTTGAGGTCGAGAACTTCAATTATGCGATAAGCCAGCTTGCCCAGACCACCATGCGGGATGTTGTCGGTGAAGCAAGCCTTGACCAGGTCCTGTCACACAGGGATGCCATATCCAAGAGGATCCAGCAGATCGTGGACAAGGCGACAGACCCGTGGGGCATCAAGGTCAATGCTGTAGAGATAAAGCATATCGACCTGCCTGATGACATGAAGCGGGTCATGGCAAGGCAGGCAGAGGCAGAAAGGGAAAAGCGGGCAGTCATCATAAAGGCAAAAGGTGAAGTGACAGCCGCGACAAACATGGCCAAGGCAGCTATCCAGCTTGCAAAGACTCCGGGAGCACTGCACCTAAGGACACTGCAAAGCATCAATGACCTTAGCTCTGACAAGAGCAACACAGTTATCTATGCTATCCCTACAGAGATCCTGCGCCTGGTGCAGAGGATAGGGATAAAATAGGCATAGGTTTTTTTATAGAATGGTCGGCATCTTTAACAGGCATACTGAGGAATACAAGCAGGTTATCCTTGTCAGGGCAGACCTGAAGCTTCCGAAAGGCAAGCTGGCTGCCCAGGCAGCACACGCATCTGTCGAGGCAGTCCTTAAGACCACCCGGGGCAAGGTCATGAGATGGCGCCGCCAGGGGATGAAAAAGGTCGTGCTTAAAGTGAAGGACCTGGATGAGCTAAAGCAGTACCATACCTGGGCAAGAAACAAGGGGATCGTCGCTGAACTGATAACAGATGCAGGAAGGACAGCCATAAAGCCGGGCACTGTAACATGCTGTGGTATCGGCCCTGACAAAGCGCAAAGGATTGATGAGCTGACAGCAACCCTGAAGATGGTCTGAACAAATATCATATATTTATGTCGTAAAAAATGGATAAGATTTCTGTCTTTTGCTGAAACTTCTTCGTCCCAAGTGCAATATCTGCGGAAAAATTCCGGCAAAATTTATAAAAAATAGCGTCGTAGCATCGCGCTATGCTCACAGGAAATGAGAGGGCCGTATTATCGTGCATGAGAAATAATGCCAGGTCAAGCATAGCAAGAATCTCATGCGAGACAGACATACCTGCCTGCACTGTCCTGAGCAGGCTGAGAAAGCTTGAGGAAAGCGGGATTATAACAAGATATACAAGCCTGTT
>CAZPXC010000078.1:6253-6539 GCA_964590935.1 uncultured Methanosarcinales archaeon | reverse complement strand
ATTGAGGCAGGCATCAATGAGGCTTTGACATCACCGACAATCTACACAAGCCAGCAGATTTACCTGATATACCAGAATTCAACGCAGCAGAAGGTCAGGTTTGACAAGGTGGCGTACAAAAACAACCAGTACTGGGGATTCAACTACATAACAGAAGGAGAGCCAAACACAAGCATCAGCAATATGGGCACAACATTCATTGCCTGGCAAAACTGGAGCCTGACAGAGGCGCAGATTGTGGGTCAGGTGAGCAGTTTTATCAACTCATCGAAAAAATAGCATAGAT
>CAZPXC010000078.1:0-6243 GCA_964590935.1 uncultured Methanosarcinales archaeon | reverse complement strand
TAGATTGTCCTGAAGATAGGCTCATCAAGCATGGGCTCGGTGCAATAGAAAAATTAATAAACAAACCGGTCAATCACAGTATAATGGTTGACATAAACAGCACGATCCCGCCGATGTTCGAGCCCATTGTTCAGACTATCCAGGGCTTTGTGAACATAGTGCAGGTGCTGGTGGGAGGCATATTCGGCCTCTATCTCATTCTGGTCATCCTGAGATGGCGCGAGGCACAGCAGCTGAAGAGGCTGATGAAGGAGGTCAGGGATGAAGTTAGGCTGCAGAACCAGCTGATAAAACGCCTTGTCAAGCATAGGAAGAGCAAATGAACTTCAGAGAAGCTGCCTCCAGGATAATAAAGAAGCACACAGGTGCGGATGATATAGCATTAGAGGTCCCTCCGGACCCGAAGCTGGGGGATTATGCCTTCCCGTGCTTTTCGCTAGCAAAACAGCTCAGGAAATCACCGGATGCGATCGCCTCTGAGCTGGCTGAGAAGATAAAGGTACAGCAGCCGTTCAGGGCTGTAAAGAGCAATGGCCCCTATGTCAACTTCTTCATCAGCAGGGAAATATTTGCAAAGGACATAATCAGCAGGGTACTGAAGGGCGATTATGGCAGGGGCAAGGCAAAAAAAGAGAAGATAATGATAGAATACTGCCAGGTAAACACGCACAAGGCATTCCATGTTGGCCATCTCCGCGGCACCATACTGGGCTCATCCCTTGTCAGCATTTTTCGGTTCTCCGGCTACAACACCAAGTCTGTGAACTATCAGGGCGATATCGGCGCGCATGTTGCCAAGGTCATCTGGTATCTCAGCACGCACAAGGCAGACTTTCCGAAAAAGCACAGGGGAAGGTGGCTGGGCACCATATACCAGAAAGCGAACCATATCCTGAGCAATGGGTCAAAAACAGACAGCCTCAGGGAGGAGGTGTCCGACGTGCTTCAAAAGCTTGAGAACGGCGACAGGAAGCTGACTGCGCTGTGGAAAAAGACCAGGCAGTGGTCCCTGGACGACTTCAGCGAGTTTTACAGGACAATCGGTGTGGATTTTGACACCTTTTTCTTTGAGAGCGAGTTTGAGAAGCCCGGCAAGGAGATAGTCATGGCCCTCTTGAAGAAGGGCATTGCAGAGGAGAGCGAGGGCGCGGTAATAATAGACCTTGAAAAGCACAACCTCGGCAAGTTCCTCCTCCTGAAAAGCGACGGGACAGCGCTTTATTCCACCAAGGACCTTGCTCTTGCCAAAGAGAAGTTCAGGAGATACAGGGTCGACAGGTCTGTCTATGTTGTGGGCGCAGAGCAGAGGATGTATTTCCAGCAGCTTTTCAAAACTCTTGAGATCATGGGATTTGGGCAGGCCAGAGACTGCGTCCATGTGCCTTTCGGGCTTGTCAACCTCAAAGGCGGCAAGATATCAAGCAGGGAGGGCGAGCTTATCTATGCTGAGCAGCTTGTCGAAGATGTGATAGCTGATGCCAGGAAAGCTATAAGGGAAAGGCATAAGGGCCTTGGAAACAAAGAGGCTGAAGAGAGGGCAAGGAAGATCGGAATCGCAGCCATAAAATTCAGCTTTCTCAACCAGGACAACAGCAAGGAGATAATCTTTGACAAGGGCAGGTCGCTGTCATTTGAGGGAGAGACAGGGCCGTATGTGCAGTATACATATGCAAGGATATCGAGCATAATCAGGAAATCCGGCAGAAAGCACCATGATCTTATCTCCTGGGATGTAAATGAGCCAGAGCACAACCTGGTAAGGATGCTGGACAATTTCCCGGTTGTCGTAAGCCATGCCAGGGACAACTACAAGCCGATGGAGATATGCAGGTATCTTCTTGACCTCTGCCAGAGCTTCAACCAGTATTATCACAGCACGCCGGTTCTAAAGGCAGAGAAAAAGGAGCTCCGGCAGGCGAGGCTCACGCTGATATATTGCGTAAGGGAAATAATCATGTATGGGCTTTCGCTTCTCGGGATTGACGCTGTTGAGGAGATGTAGGCTTTTTCTTGACCAGGCTAAACACCTGGCTGGGGTGCTCCTCAATCACTGCTCCAGGCACTCTGACAGCTGCGTTGCCTGGGCCCAGCCTCGAAATTATATCATTAAGGATGTTCATAAAGGCGATGAACGACTCGTAAGGGCTGTCATAGGGGTTAAAGTACTTGTGGACATCGCCGTCAGAGAACCACTTGGTGCACATGTAGTAGAAATGGTCGGATATCTGCAGCTTTCTCCAGTCATCGACAAGCTGCCTGTCCTTTGAACCGATAACCGCTTTTTCAAGCATATACAGCTCCTTTATCGAGCTCTGCTGCATCTGGTTGCCGAGCCATGCTGAAAGGTCCCTCTCGATGTCAGCCCATGAGATAAAGCTGTGTATGTCTAGCTCTGCCTTTGGCTGATATGCCCTTACGACCTCAGAGGGTGTCTTGAAATTATTGTCTGGGTGCTCAAGCACCCTGTACGGGAAATGCCTCAGGAACTCAAATATGCCAGTGTCCTCCCACTGGTGCTCCCCAAGTGTCTCATAGTCCATGAACAGGTTGACTGTCTCGCCGTTCCCGTTTATGGAGTTTATCCAGTGGGTGTATTTCTCAGCTGTGAGGGGCCACTCTTTCCAGCCCCTGTTGGAGAACCTGAACGCGATATCATCGCTCAGCTTGTAATTCTTGAGCAAGAGCTTTATCTTGCTGCAGGTTACAGGAGTATACAGGAAATTGGGTGAGCGCCAGCCAAGTATATGGTCAGCTCCCTCAGCCAGGATCCCCTTGTAGCCCATGCCCTCTATGAACTTTGCCAGCTCATTGTTGTAGATCAGCTCGGTGTTCCTGAAGATGGTGGGTGTCTGGCCAAAAAGCTGCTTGATCTTTTTCCTGTGGATCATCACCTGCTTCTTAAACTCCTCTTTCGAGTAAAGGTATGAAAGGCTGTGGTAGTATGTCTCGGAAAGAAACTCGACATGCCCTGTTTTTGCAAGCTCCTTGAAGCTCTCAAGGACCTCTGGCGCATATTTCTCAAACTGCTCGAGGGCAACACCTGTTATCGAGAAAGCACACCTGAACCTGCCGTTCGTGTTCCTTATCAGCTCAAGTATGGTCGCGTTCGCAGGCAGGTAGCATTTTTTGGCGACTTTCCGGCAGACCTCCCTGTTCTTCTTCTCATCAAAATAATCATGGTTGTTGCCAATGTCAAAGACACCATATCTCCTCAGCCTGAAAGGCTGGTGTACCTGAAAATACATGCATACGCTGACCAATTTCTACCCACCCGTTTCATAAAACACTGTTGTATACCTCTATGCATTTCCTGGCTGGCTCATCCCAGCTGAAGGTATGCACCTCCCTTAATCCGTTGTTCTTCAGTTCCTGATGCAGCGAGCTGTACTTCAGTGTTGCCAGTATCTTGCTGCTCATCTGGTCTATATCCCAGAAGTCAACCTTCAGGCAGTGGTTGATGACCTCTGATATGCCTGATGTCTTTGAGATCAGGACAGGCGTGCCATTTCTCATCGCCTCAAGCGGTGTGATGCCGAAGGGCTCAGAAACAGAGGGCATAACATAGAGGTCTGCCATCCTGTATGCCCGGTCGATGTCAGGTCCGCGCAGGAACCCTGTAAACAGGACGCTCTTTGCTATCCCAAGCTCAGCAGCCTTCTCGACCATGAAGGCCTCCATGTCACCGCTTCCGGCAACGACAAACTTCACATCAGGGTCCATTTCCAGAACTCTTTTTGCTGCGTACAAGAAATATTCAGGCCCTTTCTGCAACGTTATCCTGCCTAAAAACAGCACCACCTTGTCATCATGCTTTATGCATTCCCCTGTATCGCAGTTGCTGAAATCAACTGCATTATGGACAACAGTTATCTTGTCAGGGCTGACACCATAATGCTCCACAAGCTTGCATTTCGTCATATTGCTCACAGCTATTATCCTGTCAGCTGAATGAAAGCCAGTGCGCTCTATATCATACACATATTGGTTGACATTTCCGCCGGTCCTGTCGAATTCAGTGGCATGTATGTGGACAACAAGCGGCTTTCCTGATGTATTTTTTGCCTTGATCGCAGCAGGGTAGGTCATCCAGTCATGCGCATGGATAAGGTCAAAGCTCTCCATGGCTGAGATCAGGTTGACCTCTTCTGCATACCTGTGGACTTCCTCTACAAGGTTTCTTCCATACAGCTCCTCATGCATGCTCTTCATGTCCCCCTGCTTTAGTCTTGCCTTGCCGGCATATTTTTCATTGTACTGCTCTGATGTGATATAAGGCACTAGAAGGGAGTTTATCTCAAGGAACTTGAGCTTGTCCTTGTCGATATAGACCTTATCAGCGACAATAAGGTTGACATGCGATGCCTTGGCATCCCCATTTGCCTTTGGAAGGACAAATGTGACAGCTACGTCATGATTGTTGAGACCCTTTGTAAGGCCTTCACAGGCAGTTCCTAGACCGCCGGAATTGTAGGGAGGGAATTCCCATCCCAGCATCAAAACTTTCATAGTTTACCTCTTTCTTGTGTTGTCACTATATTGAACGTCTCCTACGCAGCAATGTGTATACTAATATATCAATCTTAATTAGCTACTATTTATAATTTTGTAACCATTGTAGAAGGGTTACAATTTAATGATGTTTCTTATTGGGATTTTTATTATTGTAAAGCTATATAAACTTTTCTATTGGGCGGGATAAACTGATTTTTTGTGTCATATTTTTTAAAATAGAAACATATTTATATATGTTATTTAATAATATGACATATATATGGCATAAATTGTATTTTATTGACACAAATGAAACTTGACAAATATGATAAAACCATTGCACAGGAGCTCGTAATAAACCCCAGGCTCAGCGATAACAAGATATCAAGGATAACAGAAATCCCATTGAAAACAGTGAACAGGAAGCGAAAGCGGCTTGAGGAAAAGGGGATAATAAGCTACCATGCTTTTATTAATAACGGGCCTGATGGGACAGAGGATTTTACTGCATCTGTAATGTATATAATCAAGTTCAGGTACGGTATTTACAGGAAACAGTTCCTGAGCGCCTTCCAGAAGATGGAACTGACCGGGATCGACACAAAGCATATAAGCTTCCAGTGGCTCGGGGAAAAGGACGGCCAGCTGATACTCCTGCTCATGATCGAGTCAAGACAGCCCACTGATATACTTGAGATATACAATGTGGAGATAGTCAGCAAGATAGGGAAATCCCTGGGGCAGGATGCGATATCTGATACAATAGCAATCCCTATATCTACAACTCTGTCTTTGCTCCACAATTACCTGCCAGGCCGTAATATGGAAAACGGCCTCATCAAGAAGGCCTGGCCAAAAGAGCTTGTCTTTGTCAGCGACCTAATCAAGTAGATTTTTTAATTAAGCTTGTTTCTTAGGATGGCTATGTGCGGCATGATCGGAGTTTTCAGCCGCAGGGGGCAGCCATGAATTGAAGACATATGGCTGATTCAGCAATCATATCTTAAGAAGATTTAATCCTGTCTCTTCATCAAACACCCTGTCAGCCTTGCCGTCGATTATATCGATTATGCATTCAAATGTTGCACTGACAATTGCATGGTTTAAATGCCCTCCGAAAGAATTATGCTTGGAATCGCACAGGTTGATATGCAGATGTAAGTATATCTTGCCGTTCATCGTTGAAATATTGCCTGATAAGGGGGATATCTCATAGTTTCCAACAAGCTCATCGGAATGATACTCTTTTGAATCAACATCAAAGATACCTATTTTGACCCTGTTTGTTGCTCCGATTCCGAGAACAGAGCCAAGAGATATTTCATTGTCCCTGCAGACCCTTGTCAGGGATTCGACTATCTCTTCACCTTTATCGATTCTTACAAGCATCTTATTATCAAATCTTCTTGCTATCATATGAAGGAGTATCTTCTACATGTATATAAATGCTTTGTAGCTGTAAAATAAAGTTTTCTAATTACACACATAAAAAAATCCATCCACCCATGGCTTCGACGGTCATTTTCCTTCGGAAAATGCCCTACTTCACTGACCATAACCCTAAACTTCGTTTAGGGACATGGTCAGCTCCATCTCGCCGTGGATGGATTTTTTCTTGTGCCGCACACTTTCCTTCAAGTGCAAGAAGCAAGCCCGTAGGGCAACTCTAACAGAAATTTTTTCATAGCGCAAGCCCGCAGGCGCCCTCAGCGCCGTGTTTCAGTGGGCTTGCAGCTATGGAATGAAAAAATT
>CAZPXC010000077.1:0-6554 GCA_964590935.1 uncultured Methanosarcinales archaeon | reverse complement strand
AAGGCAGCCCGGCCAGAATCAAAGAATCTTGAGGTTTTCGCAAGGCTTTAACATACCGGGACGGGGCTTAATCTTTTAAGCTGCATCTTCCGGAAAGAATCATACTTTTATCTTCCTGAACAGGAACGAGCCGAACACGATCATGAGCAGCGTAAATGTCCCCAACACTGCAAAGCTTATGACAGGGTTTATGTGAGATGTCCCGAGCAGGCCGTATCTTATCCCGTCCACGCCGTATGTCAGCGGGTCAGCCAGGGTGATCGTTTTCAGCCAGCCGGGCAGGTTGGCAAGCGGAAATATCGCTCCTGAAAGCCCGAATATGGGGAATATCACGAAGTTCATTATGAGCTGGAATCCGTGCATGTCTTCCATCCTCGAGGCGATAGCTATGCCGAGAGCTGTAAAGCAGAGCCCGATGAGCAGCATGAAACCGAACGCTATCAGGAAGCCTGCCACGCTTGAGACGCTCAGGCCGATGAACAGCGACAGTACAAGTATCATCATTCCCTGGATATATGCTGCTGTGGCGCCGCCTAATGTCTGGCCCAGCATGATCTCCAGCCTTGAGACAGGCGCTACCAGCGTTTCCTTCAGGAACCCGAACTGCTTGTCCCATATCACCTGAATGCCTGAAAATATCGATGTGAAAAGGACGCTCATAGCGATTATGCCGGGGATGATAAACTGCATGTAGTCCTGTCCGCCCCCTCCTGGCACGGTCACGACTGAGTTGAGCCCGAAACCGAGCACAAGCAGGAAGAACAGGGGCATGCCCAGGCTTCCTATGATCCTGCTCTTTGAGCGGATATACCTTTTTATGTTCCTCAGCCAGATAGTATATATTATGTCCATCTTATCTTCTCAGCATCTTTCTCCTTAGGCGCATGCGGTCCTTTATGTCTGCCCCCTCTTCCCGGATGCTCCTTCCTGTGTAATGGAGGAAAACATCCTCCAGGGAGGGCTTGTTGATGGATACTGAATATATGGAAAGATTGCTGCTGCTTGACAGGTTGACAATCTCTGCGATATGCTTTTCAGCGTTCTTCAGGTTTATCGTGACTGTCCCATCATGCAGCCTTATGTGTTTCACACCGTCCAGTGACTCAAGCTTTTGCTTAAGCTGCTCATTGTCTGAAGACCTGATAGTGATCGTGTCTCCGCCCAGCCCATCTTTCAGGTTTTCAGGTGTGTCCATGACCACGATCTTTCCCTTGTCTATTATCGCGACAGTGCTGCACAGCCTGTCTGCCTCCTCCATGTAATGGGTGGACAGGATTATGGTGATCTTCTTTTCAGTGTTGAGCTTTTGGATGTATTTCCAGAGATGGTTCCTTGTCTGTGGGTCCAGGCCGAGGGTGGGCTCGTCAAGAAAAAGTATCTCCGGCTTATGGAGCAGTCCCCTAGCTATTTCCAGGCGCCTCCTCATCCCTCCTGAGAATGTCTTTACCAGGTAATCCTTCCTCTCCTCCAGCCCGACAAGCTTCAAGAGCTCTGCTATCTTCTTTTTTCTCTCCTCTTTCGGGATCCGGTAGAGCCTCCCGTGGAAGTCCATGTTCTCATAGGCGGTCAGTTCTTCGTCAAGGCTCTGGTCCTGGAATACTATGCCTATCGATTTCCTTACATCGTCCTGTTTCTCTGTTATATTGAATCCGTTTACAAGTGCCATGCCTGAAGTCGGCTTCAGTATGGTCGAGAGCATAGAGATCGTTGTCGTCTTGCCCGCACCATTAGGTCCCAGAAGCCCGAAGATGTCGCCGGGCTTAATGCTGAACGAGACATTGTCTACAGCGACCAGCCCGTTGAACTTTTTCGTCAGCTTCTCAACTTTTATCGCAGGCATCTTATTTGATCCCCTCCAGTTCTGCCAGGCATCTTTCAAGAGCCTTTTTCACCCTGTCCTTGTCCGCTTTTTTAAGGGAAGACTCCCTTATCTTCATGATTAGGTTAAAGATGTCCATCTTCTCTTCCCCAAGGATATCAGAAAAGAGGTTCCTGAAATGAGAGAACCTCTCCCTCAGCTTTTCCCTCTTTTTGGATATGCCCGAGAGCACTTTCCTTCCCTTGGGCGAGATCTCGAAGGTGTTTTTTGAACGGGAACCGACTTCTTTTACATTTATAAGGCCTTCTTGCTTTAGTTTCGTCAGCAAAGGATATATCGTGCCCTTGCTCGGAGCCCACTTGTCCCCGCATTTAAGCTTAATCTCAGATAGAATCTCGTAGCCGGACTTTGGGCTTTTTTTCAGGGTATGGAGCACATATAATGACAGTATGCCTGTAACCCTTCCTTTTTCAGATCTGATCTTCCATAGGCCTATCATACCTTCCGGTAATACCTGATCATATTTAAATATTTCGTTTTCGAACCGTTCATTACCGAACTATTGTCCAGCCTATGGCCCGGGGCAGCTATTCTTCTGCAAAATCATCCAGCTTGGCCTTGAATTCCGACGGGCTCTTTATCATGCCGCGCCTGAGCATGTACTCCCTGGCGATGATATAGAACACCAGGCCGATGCTCTTCTTGCCCTTGTTGTTGCACGGCACCACAAGGTCTATGTTGTTTGCCTGGTTGTTGGTGTCGCAAAGGGCTATAACTGGGATGCCCATCTTCATGGCATCGGTCACGACATTCCTGTCAGGCCATGTGTCTGTCACAACCACTATCTTGACCTCGATGAAGTTCTCAAGGTTTGGGTTGGTAAGGATGCCCGGCGGATACCTGCCGGCAAACACTCTCATGCCTGTCATGGTCTCGAGCATCTTGATGGCCTTCCACCCGTTTTCCCTCCTGCTGGCGACCAGTATCTCATCCGGCGCGTACTGGGAAAGAAAATTTGCAAATACCTTCAGCCTCTCGTCGATCTTCTTGAGGTTGAGGACAGACAGCCCGTCAGGCCTTGTCTTGTAGATAAACTGCTCCATGTACTTGGTCTTGAACTTGGTGCCTATGTGTATCCCTGCCTTCAGGTATGTCTTTGTAGGGACAAGCAACTCCTCTTCGGTCATTTTTAAAATCCTCCGCCACGTTTTTTATTGCCTCACGCAGCTGTATGCAATGCCTCAGCCAGCCATTGCATGTCGGCAATACTCCTGGGTGTTTATTGTTTGTTTATAAATGTTTTTATTACTTTGTATTCCGGGCCCGAGGGGGTGAGAGTGCTCTTTATAAGGTCAAACGAGGACACAGGGCAGGTAATCTTTTCGGCTTTTATTTCACCGGTGCTCTCACAGAACCGCTCCCTGTCTGCTATGTACTTGACCCTGGCCAGGGTTATATGCGGGTGGAACCTTTTTCCCCTTTTAAACCCTATACTGAGCATGCTGTCGTCAATCTTTTTCTGGAGCTCTGTTATATTTTCCTTCGGCTCATTGCCGACCCAGATGACCCTTGCCTTCTTCTGGCTGGGAAAGAATCCTATATCTGACAATGAAAGCACAAAAGGCCTGATATTGACATGGCCGAGCGCTAGTTTAATATCATCCAGCCTGCTTTCCGCCACCTCGCCAAGAAATTTCAGGGTCAGGTGAAAGTCCCTTACCAGCGTGACTTTTGCATATGCGATCTTGGCCTGGAGAGCCCTGAGATGCTCCTTGATCTCATCATTTAGTGGGACAGCGATAAAAAGCCTCATAAAAGAAAAAGTGTATATTTAATATTTAAACATAATGAAAAAAATAAAGGCAATCAATCTCACTTGCCTTTGGGTTTCTCATCAAGGACTTCGCTTATCTTGTCTTCATCGTCTTCCTGTTTCTCTTCTTCCTCTTTCTTGTCTTCGTCCAGTTTCTCGTCGATCTCTTCGATCTCTTTCTCGAGGTCGTCCTCTTCTTCAGTCATCGTTTTCTCTTCCTCGGTCTCGTCTGCTTTTTCCTCTTCCTCTTCCGGCTCTTCGTCTTCTTCCTTTTTCTCTTCCTCTTCAGGTTCCTCTTCGGTCTCGTCTGTTTTTTCCTCTTCCTCTTCCGGCTCTTCGTCTTCTTCCTTCTTCTCTTCCTCTTCTGGTTCCTCTTCCTCTGCAGTTTCTTCTGTCTCTTCCTCGGTCTCTTCTTCCTCACCCAGGACATCCTTTATCTTGTCTTCATCCTCTTCCTCGGTCTCTTCAGGCTCTTCTTCCTCTTTCACTTCCTCTTCCGGCTCTTCGTCTTCTTCCTTTTTCTCTTCCTCTTCTGGTTCCTCTTCCTCTGCAGCTTCCTCAGTCTCTTCTGGCTCCTCTTCCTCTGCAGCTTCCTCAGTCTCTTCCTCGCCGAAATCCTCAGATGCCTTTTCCTCAAGCTCTTTTTCTGTCAGCTCTTCCTCTTTCTTCTCTGCTTTTGCTCCGCCGGACTTGCCTGAACTGACAACATCAGCAAAGCCGACCTTTCTCAGGACCCTGTTCACTCTTATCCTGACCTCATCGCCCTCCTTGACATTGGGAATAAACAAAACAAACCCGTCTTTCTTGGCGATCCCGTCTCCTTTCTCACCAACCGCTTCAATCTTCACGTCTAACTCGTCTCCTACACTAACCGGAGCATTACTCCTATGTGGATTTCCGTATCCGCCACTGCTATATCCGCCACTTCCGTATCCACCATTTCTATTTCCATACATATTCTTTTCACCTTCTATTCATTGCACTAACCGTGCTAAAGCCTTGTTTTGATAGGTAATATTTAAAGTTTTTTAATGATTGTGCTCAAAATACAGAGGAAAATTGATGCCAGAAAAAACCGGTATGGCTGCCTCAGGCTGCCATATCAGGTGTTTTTTGGGGGCCTTTGGTCTTTTCCGGCAAGAAAAAAAACAGGCTCAGATGTCACGCAACCCGGACTCCTCAACATAAAACGATGCCTCTGCTTCAGGCAGATTGGGGCTGTCAACGAGTTTTGCGACCCTGCTGCCCTTCTTCCCCTTTCTTAGGTATATCCTGAACGTGCTTGCATGAGCGACGATGTGGCCGCCTATAGCATGTGTCGGGTCTCCGAAGAAGACATCTGGCTTTGACATTACCTGGTTAGTCACATATATTGCCAGGTTATGTTTGTCTGCCAGCTTAAGCAGGGCGTGCATGTGCTTGTTGAGCTTCTGCTGCCTTTCAGCCAGGGTGCCCCGGCCGATGAATTCAGCCCTGAAATGTGCGGTCAGCGAATCCACGATAACCAGCTTCACGTTCAGGTTTTCCTTCTTTATAAGATCCTCTATCTTTTCAGCAAGAAGCATCTGGTGGTCGGAGTTGTATGCGCGAGCGACCTTGATGCGCTTAAGGACCATTGCGGGGTCAAGGCCGGCTCCGGTAGAGATCTGCTTTATCCTTTCAGGCCTGAACGTGTTTTCAGTATCTATATAGACTGTCACAGGGTCTTTCTCGTTCTTCATCTTCTGGACATTGACCGCAAAGATATGGGCCATCTGGGTCTTGCCGCCGCCGAACTCAGAGAATATCTCGGTGATGGCGCCTGTCTCGATGCCTCCTCCAAGGACATTGTCGAAAGACTTGCTGCCGGTCGTTATCTTCTCGACCAGCTCCCTCTTTTTCATTATCTGGTCTGCGCTCTCGAATCCCATGTCAAGCGCTTCTCTTGCAGCGTTTATCATCTTCCTTGATGCCAGTTCAGTTACTCCTGCTGCATCGACAAGCTCTCCCGGAGAGGCCACTGCGATGGAAAGAAGATTATCATAGCCCACAGCACCAAGCTTTTCAGCAGTTGCAGGGCCGACGCCTGGCAAATACCTAATCTCCATATCCTTCTTGGGCGTTGTCTCAGCTTCAGCCTTCTCTTCCTGGTTGTTCTCGAACTCCATCTCCAGCTCGACCTTCTGTTTTTTTGCTAACATTGGATATCACCTTGTTTATTTAATGTTTTTTGTTGATACGCCCGGTTTTAATAACACTTTATGAGCATCTGCCGGACTTGTTTTGAAAAAGACAAAAAAGCCCTGCCTTTGGGCAGGGCTTTTCCGGAAAAAAAGAGTTTCAGGCATAATTCATGCTGTCCTGGCCGAATATCCTAACCAGCGGTCTGCTGCTGGTTGAGAACAAGGTATTCGTATGCCTTCTTGAGCACAAGGGCGGCCTTGGGCAGGTCGTTGACCCTCATAGAGCTGGTGTTCTTCCACTCGTCGTTCTTGTCCTTGTAGCTTCGCTCAAGGGATATTGTGTTGAACGACACCTCCTCTCCTTTCTTGCTCTGGCCAGTATTTGACCAGACAGTGGCCGCTACAGCGCCAGCCCTGAATTTTATCTCAGGCATGTTCTTTTCCATTTTATTTACCTCCTTGCTTTCGCATCTTGTTTCAACACCCCCTTGAAAAGGAACTTTGGTTCACATTTCTCATCGGGGATGCGGAAGTCTTTTGGGAGCAGTAAGCTCCTGCTGTCATATGGTTAAGCCGGCATCTTTTATATAGCTCACAATGGCATGTCCAGTGACCAGTGGGAGAAAAAATTTCATTTACACTATTAAAGAAAAAGCGCAGAATAAATCTAATAAAACAATCATCCGCACGGGCCTGTGAGGCAGTTCCATGCTGGCGGGGTGTTGCCGTGGCCCTGGCAATAAGTGTCCCAGTCGCTCTG
>CAZPXC010000076.1:0-6869 GCA_964590935.1 uncultured Methanosarcinales archaeon | reverse complement strand
CGAATAAATATTATACGATTGTGAGCAATGCTATCTCAGCTGCAAAGGAGATGACCAGGTTTGTCGAGGAAAAATACTATCCGTCTTATGCATTTCACTTCTTTAACAAAAGAACAAATGAAGATCTCAGACAGGTGTTGATAAGGGGCGTGGCCAAGTGTGCTGACAGGACAGAGAACAATGAGGACCTCAGGCAGCGCTACACCAGGGAACAATGTAGAATCCTGGAGAGCAGGATACAACAAAACCAGAAGCTTAGAAATTTCTATGGTGATGTTGATCTAGTGGGCCGTGACCTGTCCCCGAGCGAGATATTCCTCACCACATTTCGCTCTGTAATCTACCTTAATGCATTGAATTCAAGGTTTCTTAATAAGTATGCAAGAGGAATATATGATGGTGAATATGACATTTCTTCTGATGATATGGGCCTTCTGCTCAGCCTAAGGCAACGATTGATTGACACAGCAATAAGAGAGCTTAGGCGCCTTGCAGGTGAATTTGAGGAAAATGGAACTGTTTCGCGAAAAGAGAAAGGAATCATAGACGAAAGGATAAAGAAAAACAGGCCGCTTGGAGTCTATGACAGGATTACTCACCCCATACAGACCACAAGGGTACCACCAAAATCATTCTGGGAGTACCTTCGCTACGGTGTAGATCTGTTCATACGCAGGAATAACAGCGATTATCTTGCTACAATGACCCACGGGATGTTCGCACGCTGGATAGAGATTGACGCAAAAGATAAGGAGCATATGTATCTATATGATACTGCCGCGTCTGGCAAGCTTACATTGTATAGCGACATCAGAGACTTGCTTGAGACACTGTACAATTTCAACAGCACTAAAAAAAGAGACAGGAGGATTGAGAGTGACAGGCTAAATGGAAAGCCATACAATGACCCTGATGAGGGCAGGTTTTACTATATTATTGGGCTTGGCTCTGGAATAGAGACCAGGCTGCATCCAAAGGTATAGGGCTAAAAAATGAAACAGCCATTTTCAGTCCAGAATCCGAAACTTCGTGGCTTTCTTCTAGATTTTTCTGTGCTGCTGAACCATGCAGAGAGATACAACTGGAATCCTTTCGCAGATGAGAGATATGAAAGGCTGATGGTTGACATGCTTGAAAAAAGAAAAGATAGCCTGTTCCAGAGACTGTTTAAAGAAGAGCAAAAAAGAATGAAGCCATCTCTCGATGACATGGTAGTTCAGCTGACCAAGGCAAAGGCGGATGCCAATGTCACCCAGGATCTTATGAACAGGCGTTCGGATGAGGAAAATGGAGACTTGATGGGCAAGATAAGGTATTCATCATTTGAAAAAACCCCCCTCAGTTTTGTTGAGTACAGGATCAAGAGTGAAAGGTCATTCTGGAGAAAGTTTGTCAGGACTCTTAGGGACGAAAAAAGTCATGAGTCGAGGAGAAACGATTTCCAGGGAATCAGGCTGGTATGGGAATCACAGGATGCGAGAGATTACCTAAAAGATGCAGGTTGGGAAAAATTTGACAAGAGTACCATAGGTTATATCGCGACCATCACAAGCGGTTTTATTGAGAAATGGCTTGAGAATAATAAAGAGTTGCAACTGACGGGTAAAAGATTTAAAGAGAGCTACAAGGAAATTTCGAAAGGTTTCAGGCCGCTAAGGAATGGGAAGGATACTCCTGGAAAATGTGAAAAGCTCTGTAGGCTCATATCGTCTTTCCAGGTTAGCTTAAGAAGCGAGCCAGGGTACTCTGATTTAATCAGAGAACTGGACCTGGCAAGAAACTATGCCAATCTGACAGAAGCAGCAAAAAAATATTATAAAAAAATATTCAGGGACGCAAACCACAGCCTTATCCATGAAAATGTATCTGATATTGTGGAGAACCACCAATGGACCACACTGCCTTATGGCCCTATTGTCATGCAGCTTGAGATTCCTAGAAGACAGAGCCTGGAAAAAGAGGTCACTGTCCAGAGCCAGGTTGTTATGTCACGGACAAGGGAGGCTTCGATTGTGTCCTATGATGTTGATTACCTGCTCTTCAACACAGCCTTCGGTGCAGATGAGTTCATAAGCAGGCTTGATATACCTTTCGAAAAAGAGGATTTAAACTTGGGGACTGTCCTTTATGGGACAAGACTGCATTCAATTGACAAAGAGAAGAATTTTGCCATGTTCAGGCAGGCCAATATGGTCGTTTACGTATCCTTTGATGGTTCGCTTGAGCAATTCCGTGATTTTATGGATGAAAAACCTGATAATGGAGAAAGCCTGAAGGATATCATTGCCAGGAAATTCAGCCTGGCCAGGCCCTTGATGGAAGAGCTGGATAAGGCCACGGCTCATGAGGTCGTTTCGACAAAAAAAAGTGCGGGACCCAGGGAAAGCATATACGAGACAAGGGGATGGCACGAAAAAATATACAACAAGCAAAAGAAGGTATTTGAGAGCATCATCATGAGAAACAATGAGCTGGATCCAAGATTTTCAGTTTTCCTTGATACGTTCAGGGCAGACATCACAAGCAAGTTCCCCAGGTTAAGCCCTGTAAAGAATGTATTTAAGAACATGGCGGCATTTGTCCAGGATTATATCACTAAGCCAAAGGATAATGACTATGAGGGTATACAGTTCCGCATATGTTATGACCTTGGACCCGAGAGGACCGAGAACAAGGAGCTGGGATACGAGATACAGAACCAGAGCCCTGACGGAGCATATAATGCAGACAGGGGAAAGGCTGCGCACTATGATTATAAGGAGAAAGAATGGAAAAAAATCGATCCGGCAATATCACTCTTAGGTGAACTGATGTTCGGTGATAATGATAGGCTCTTCAGCAAATATTACAGCAGGTTCCATTATGCCAGGATAAACAATAATTTAGACAATGCTGTTAATGAGTTTATCAACGGAAATGAGGATACGTGCAGGGCATACCTCGATAAGATGCTTGAATCATACCAATTCCTCAAGGATGCAGAAAAATCCGGAAAAACAGGTGATGTATCAGGCAACACAAATACCATCCGCGGAATTCTTCGGAATTATTTTTCCAGGGACAGGATTTATGCCTATGCCGACCTTATATCAGGCAGTGACATTTCTGGCATAAGGTCATTGCAAAAAATAGTCAGGGAAGAGCTGAACCTGCTTAGCGAGCATACAAGGGAGGAACTTCATTTCACGGATATTGACAGGCTTCTAATGGATAAAGACAGTCTCTATTCTGATTTCTGTGATGCAGTAGTTGAAACAGCCGGCAATATCGCTGATTTTATAACGAGAGAAACAGGCATCAAATCTGAATATGGGGTAAAGGTCGTTGCATGCTCGCTCCTAGAGGATTATCAGCATGCTGTCCCGCATTTTGATGAAGAGAGCGCAGAGAACAGAGAGAAGTATGAAGAATCTATCCAAAAGATAAAGGATATCCAGGCCAGGGTCAGTGAATATGTTGAGGCAGACTGGGAACAGGCCTCCCATAAATCAATCAACAGCTGCATAACAAGGATCCCAGGCCAGATAAAGCCCTATAAGCTGAAATCCAGCATGACCCCTGAAAATATACAGAAGTTCCTGGGCAGGGTTGACAGCTCTGCAGCAAGGCTTTGCATCGAATACCTTGAACATGCATTAAGTTAAAGAATCGAGAACCAAAAAATTCAGCTAACTCACCATGCTTATTCTCCTGCTCTTGGGATAATGATTCTTTATCATGCCATCTTTGATCTTTCCAGAGCCTAGAAAATCCTTTCCATGCCTTATGATGACATAATCATGGAGTGCCTTATCTGTGCTGATATCATCTCCCTTGAGCCATGACTCTGCCTCCCTGTCATCGATGTCCACGACATTTCGCCCTGCCAGAGGCCCGATCATCTGCGAGCCTTCTATGCTGAGCCGGAATTCATTGCCCATTAACGTGCCGAAATACAGGCCGATGCTGTCTATCTTAAGCCTCTCCTGCCCAACCCCAAACACATCCCTGTTTACAATATACACCCTGTTTTTCTTGTTCATGAGAAAAGCATAATCAAGCCGGACATCAGCATCCCACTGTCTTTTAATGATTTTCAGTATTGCCTTAATCTCTTTTTTGTTCAGGATCTTAATACGATGCATCTTGAAAAACAGAACATTTAGCTTAAATAAAATTTTTTCGATTGAAAACCGAAAATTATATATATTGTAGTTGTCAGAGCAATAAATATCCAAAAAAGAAGTGATATTATGGCTCAGGCAATTAAGAACTATGAAAGGGATCTGAAGAAACTTAAAGACGAAATAAGAAAATTAAAGCAAAGGGCTGCTTCTAATGCAAGAAAAAAATCAAAAAAGGCATCACATTCAAAGAAGAGCAGCAGGGTCCAGTCCAGCAAGTCGAAGAAAGAGATTGAAAAGCACAAGACAGAACTCCGAAGGATAAGAGAAAAAGTTTCAAATCTGGAGAAAAGGAAAAAGAGGGCTGTCCTAAGGCCGACCCTCAATTTTAAGAACTCTATAAACAAGCTCAACAGCAATGTTGATTCACTTCTGAAGCTTTTCAACCAGACGCATGAAGAGCTTGAGAAGGGGACACTACAGCCTGAAAAACAGATCATCGAAAAGCTTGACATGCTGCTTGGACAGAATGAAAAGATAGCCCAGGGGATTCTCACTGTTGCAAGCATGATAAAGCAGGGACAGCCAGACCAACAGTCTCCAGGCGGACTAGGTCAGGAAACAGCGCAGCCAGGCTCTCAGGACATTGACAATATGTTTGACGAGCAGGCAACCCAGGCGCCCCAGCAAAGCATTCAGAACGGGGGGCCAGAGTCATATGGGACTGACCAGGGAGCGATGACAGATATGAGCTCCATCCAGTCTTCAGGGTCACCTGTTGACATTACAGCCCAGGAGAATGGCCCAGCAGGTTTTTCAAGTATGCCGGAAGAGCATGGCCAACCCCTGGCTGTTAACCAGAACATGCCAGGTGATTCCAACACATTCAATGACCCTGTCATGCAGCCGCAAGAACAGGGGATGAGCCAGGGTGTGCAGCCTTTCCAAACACAGTCTGATCAGCCGCAGCCTGATGACGATGGGCTCTTTGAAAAAAACCCGGACCAGCAAAGCAACATGCCTTCATCATTCTATGCTCAGCCAAAAGATGATACAATTAAAACAGTTGAGCCGACCGAGTTTCCCACCCGGACCGGAGAGCCGTTGTTCCAGACACCTTTCCAGCCATCATCCCCTGGCCAGGATACTCCGTCAATGCAGCCTATGCCCAGGTTCAGTGATGAAAATTTAAACAACCCCCCTCAGACCCCTCCTCAGTCACCTCCTCCAATGCCGGATGATTTCAGTTTCCAGTCGCCTCAACCTCCAAGGCAGGCGATGAGACCTCCAGCGCAGGACAACGTAAGACCGATACAGCAAAACACTGCACCCATCCCTCCGTTTGGTTCAGATCCAAAGAACAGAGGAGGGAGACTACAGCTCAGGCCGTTTGATAATGGACAGAAATAAAGCATCCCGGCCTGTTAAGCATATGATTCTCTTCTCAAGGATTACTGCAGGCGGCAATGAGAATTCTTTAAAAGCTGCCGGCACAAGAAAAGCAGGCGGCAAAAGTCCAGCAAAAGAAGAGATATATATGATTGAGAGCGAAGATGAATACAATGAGGAGATTAAGGAGATTGAAAAACGCCTTTTGATACTCAGGAAAAAAATAAAACAGCATAAATGACTTTAGATGTCCTTTGCCATCACTGTTTTTCTGCCGTTCGCTTCAGCCCTTGAGCATGCATCCCTTACGAGCTTCTCCACTTTCTTGTTTAAGGCCTCTGCAAAATCACCTGAAACATTGAAGTCTCCTGCTGCTTCCTTTATCTTGGATTTAACAACAAACATCAGCATCACCTCGCATGATTTGATGCTTATTGCTGGCTGTATATATAAATCTTTCGTAACTGCCTTTTTTTTATTTTGACATACTTCATTTCAGCCGGCCTGATAAAAATGTCCTCGGCAAGAGGTACCAGAAGGAGTCCTGTAAAACAGCAAATTTTATAAAGAACCTGCTTTTCATTGCCTCTTGTTCGAGAGATAAGCCCTGTTTCGGCGGGCTTATGCTGGAGACATCAAGAATTCTGTTCTTATGTCTTCCAATAAAACCGAGGAGGCTTAAAATGGCACGTATGTATTCACGGAAGAAAGGAAAGTCCGGCTCAAAAAAGCCGCTGAAAAAAGCTGTGCCCTCATGGGTGAGGTATAAAGGCAGGGAGGTCGAGCTGCTGGTGGCAAAGCTTGCAAAAGAGGGCAACACCCCTTCCCAGATCGGCCTGCACCTCAGAGACAACTATGGCATACCTGATGTCCGGATGCTGACAAAGAAATCCATAATCCAGATCCTGAAGGAAAAAAATCTCCTGGCAGAGCTGCCTGAAGACCTTATGGCAGTGATCAGGAAGAATGTCATGTTAAGAAAGCACCTAGAGAACAACCATGCTGATATGGTGGCAAAACGGGGGCTCCAGCTGGTCGAATCAAGGATAAGGAGGCTGGTTGGGTATTATAAGTCAACAGGAAGGCTTGCCGCTGACTGGAAATATGATCCTGAAAAGATCAGGCTGCTGATTGAATAGGGGCATAAAACTTGGGCAGAAAAGAGTTTTTCCAGAGCATAAAGAATGCAGTGGAGTTTTACACGACTATTGACAAAGGCTCCATGATAAGGATAATCTCGCATCTTGATGCTGATGGGATATGCGCCAGCTCCATCCTGATAAAGGCGCTTGGCCGCGAGAACAGGAAATACTCTGTCTCAATCGTACCTCAGCTTGACGAGAACCAGGTCAGGCAGCTTTCAGGCGAGGACCACGA
>CAZPXC010000075.1:0-7023 GCA_964590935.1 uncultured Methanosarcinales archaeon | reverse complement strand
TCTATCGGATAATGTCTATATCATAATCCAAAATATTAAAAAAACAATAGGTAGCTAAAAGCCGCCTGTTATAGAGCCGAGCTTCTCTATCGAGAAGCTGTCCTTGCTCTCGACTGCCATATCTTCCATAAGGTCCAGTTCAATATACTCTCTCATGCTATCACCCCCGTTTTATCAAACCTGTCATCTCTCCACTGCCCTGGAATGTCTTTTACACTCAGGGGATCAATGGTGAGGATATCCACCATGTATCTCGGGCTTTTATGCCTTCTGAAATTCCTGGGTTTATTCTTCCAGTACATTTTTATCACCCTTCATAATGCAAAATAAAAACCCAATATTGGATTGGAGGGTAAAAGAGGGTGTGGAATATTGGGTTTTTATTTGCTTTGGGATTAGTAAGGCAGCAGTTTATAAATCACTTGTTAAGGCAAGTTCTGGAAGTAATTTTCACAAAATTTAAAAATAAAGACCTGTCACACCTGGTTGGTGAACATAATATGGGGTTTGTATTTGGTCCCAGCTGGTTTTATGGCATTGATACCATCATAGAATTTGTGGCAGTTCTTATCACTCTATTTATAGCTATATACTCTTTCCGGATATATAAGCTTATCCACGACCGCAAATACCTTTATTTCATGCTGGCATTCCTTCTGGTATCAGCATCCTACTCAATCAGGACACTGACAGACTGGCTGGTCTATACATCGCTTCTGGGCAGGATCCCTAATGTCATGGCCGCTGTCTCAAAGGTCGCCACTGTCTCAACGCTTCACACCATCGGATATCTTGCGTATGTCTTCATGACGCTTGCAGGGTTCATGATCCTGGTCGCGATATTCCTAAAGATCCAGGATATAAGGATAGTGTCCCTGCTGTTCATATTCATAATCATCCTTACTGCTCTTAGCCAGAGCATCCTTGTCGCGTTCCATATCACCCTGCTGCTGATGCTGCTCTATATCGTGGCTCATCTGTATATGAACTACAGCAGGACAAGGTCAGTAAGCTCGTTTCTCGTTCTCTACTCGATGGCCTGCCTTCTTGCGGCTCAGGTGTTCTTCGTGGTGCTCACATTCTACAGTTCATACTTTGTCACAGGCCAGCTGCTCCAGCTTGCCGGGTTTCTGTTATTGCTTATCAACATGATCTTGGTGCTGAAAAAATGAGATTATTTGTGGAGATGTATCCGGTCCGGTGCATGTATTATGGAGGCAGCAGATGAAAGAAAAAAGGGGGCGCCTTGAGATAATATATGACATCCTTGTGGCGATCCAGAACAAGAACGGCAGCATTAAGCCCACCCACCTGCTTTACAAGTCCAACCTCTCATACCAGAGGATGAACATATATGTCGATGAGCTCATCAAGAAGGGCTTCATCTCAAAGGATTTCGACGATAACAACAAGTTTTTTATCCTAACGGACAGCGGCTATAGTTTCCTGGCCGAATTTAAGAAGATCAAGGAATTCACTGATTCCTTCGGGCTGTAATATGGTAATGGAAAAATCAGAAGAAGCGATGCTCGTGCTTGGCAGAGCCTTTCCATCAGTAGCTGATCTGATCAACAGGTATCATGAGTCATTTGCACACAAACAGTTGTTTGGGATGGAGATTTTAGATGACGGCGCTGTTCTTACTATGCGGGATGACTACAGGGACAGGACAAGGGAGGCACAGCATGGGGTGGGCCACCAGCTGACTATTTCAGAATATGACTTGATGACCAAGTATCACGGCCTTGATGAATACTGCGAGCATCCGCAGACCACGCATGAGGTTGTTGTATCATCTGACTATTCGATGATATTTAAGAAAGGCAACCCTTTCAGGAACAACGCAGCCTATGACTTTACAAACGCTCTTGAGATCAAGTATTTCCGGGGCATTATCGAGATGGAGGTCCCGCTTGGTTTTGTAATTTATCCTGACCGCAGCAGGATGGACTCGGTATTTTTCAAATATCTTGATGGCCATAATCTCTACAGTTCCTTGAAGTCAGAAAAACCAGAGGTTATCCGTGCAGTCACCTGGGAAGTGGCAAAGCTGCTCTCACGCCTTATCAGGCGGAATGTCCTGTTCTATGACAGCCACAGGTTCAATAATTATTTTATTGAGGCGGCCGGCAGCCAAAAGCTTTTCAGGCTGCTCGATGCGGAATACATCCTTCCAAGGGAGAGCCTTGAGGATGAGGAAAAGGAATACATGGTGAAGAGGTTTGCAAACGAAGCCCTTAAGCACCCTGCGCTCCTTGATAGGCAGCGCCTCGAGGACTTCCTGATGGTCTGCCTAGGTGACGTGGCTTTTATGAAGCACTGCAGGGACAGCCTGGATAATTTACCGGATATTTGCATGCAGGAATACTTTTCCAATGATGCTATCAGAAGTTCTAATACCAAATGATCAGAGAGACACTTGACATATCATTTAGGGTCCTTTTGGTTTCTGCCGGTCCATTGTGGTTTCAGGAATAAATCTCCCTTACCGAAAAGAATTTAAATACATATCGCTAATCCCTGATAAAAGGGGTTGGTAATATCAGGATAGGCTACAGGTATAAGGTATGGCTTGAATACAAGGGCAGGCCGCTGTTGGGCAAGGGAAGATATGTGCTTCTGGAAAGCATAAGAAAGACTGGTTCTCTTAAGAAAAGCGCCAGCAAAGCCGGCATATCATACAAGACCGCATACAACTATATCCGCAGGATAGAGAAGAACCTCGGGAAAAAGATAATCGAGACTCACAAGGGCGGGAAAGACGCGGGCGGCTATACAAGGCTTAATCCTCTTGGCATCTCCCTGGTAAAAAGATACGAGGAGGTCATCGCAAGATTAAAATGATGGATGCAGCCGGAAGGAAGGTCGACCATCTCAGGATATCACTCACCAGCAGGTGCAACCTTGACTGTTTCTACTGTCATAAGGAAGGCAACCAGGATATTGGTGATGAGATGAGTTTCCAGCAGGTATGCTACACCCTAAGAGAGGCGGAAAAAGCGGGTATCAGGAGCATCAAGTTCACCGGCGGAGAACCTCTGCTAAGAAGCGATATCATCGATATAATAGGATACGCCTGCTCTCTTGGCTTTGAGGACATAGGGCTGACCACGAACGGCACGCTGCTTGACAGGTATGCTGATGTGCTCTATGATGCGGGCCTTAGGCGCGTCAACATCGGCTGTGACTCGCTGGCAGGGATCCTTCCGAAAAACACTGAGAAGCTTGAGAAGGGGATAATTGCAGCCAAGAGCACAGGGCTCGGCGTCAAGCTCAACATGGTCGTGCTAAATGGCATCAATGATAAGCAGGTAGATGGCATGATCGGGTTTTGCACAACGCACAGTATCAATCTCCAGCTAATAGAGCTTATAGAATGTGAGAACGGATACGAGAGATACTTTTATTCGCTTGAAGACTGGGAGAATATGCTTTCAAAAAGGGCAGATAAAGTGGTCGTGAGAGATATGCAGAGAAGGAAACGTTTTTTCCTCGGTGATATCTTTATAGAGACAGTCAGGCCGAGAAAAGAGTTTTGCAAGGGCTGCAACAAGATAAGGATAACAGCAGACGGGAGGATAAGGCCGTGCCTGATGAAAAGCACAGGCATCATTGACTTCGATGGCAGGCATTCACTCGAAGCTGTATGCAGGATGAGGGATAAGTATGGGTATGGTTGACATTTCGGGAAAAAAGCCGGTTAACAGGATTGCTGTCGCTGTTGGCAGGATCTACCTTCGTGAAGGCACTCTTGAAGCGATCAGGGATAAGGGAATAAGGAAAGGAGACCCGCTGGTGGTTGCAGAAATCGCCGGGATGAATGCGGCAAAGAGGACGCCTGAGCTATTGCCCCACTGCCACCAGATACCGATAGATAAGATTGACCTAAGTTTCCAGATGGACAAGGATCATATTGAAACGACGTGCACTGTAAAATCTGTCGCAAAGACCGGTGTCGAGATGGAAGCGCTTGTCGGGGTCACAAATGCCCTCAACACCATATGGGACATGGTAAAATACCTTGAAAAGAAGGATGGCCAGTATCCTGAAACGAGGATAGGGGGGATAAGGGTAATAAAAAAGACAAAAGGTGGAACAGATGGATGATATAGAATCAACAAGTGCCGGGCATAAGATCTCTGCGCCTGGTACTGTAAGCATAGCTATAATCACAGTGTCCGATACAAGGGACATCGCAGATGACAAGAGCGGCAGGATGATAGCCGAGGCAGCAAAGGCGCATAATATAGTGAAGCATATCATGGTGAAGGATAATCCTGCGCTCATAAAAAATGAGATAGACGATATTTTCCAGGACAGCTTCAACCAGGTTGATGCGATAATCGTCAACGGCGGGACAGGCCTGTCAAAAAAGGACGTCACCATCGAGACAGTCAGGCCGCTCTTTGAGAAAGAGATCACCGGATTCGGTATGCTGATGGCAAATGTCAGCTATGCTGAGATAGGCCCAGCAGCCATGCTCTCGAGGGCAACTGCCGGGATTGTCCGTGGAAAGGTGATCTTCTGCCTGCCCGGCAGCCCGCATGCATGCAGGCTAGCGATGGAAAGGCTCGTGCTCCCTGAGATCGGGCATATTATAAAGCATCTGGAGGACTGAGATGACAAAATCCGGCTTCGGTAAACTGGCCTCTCTTAAGGAGGCGTTCGACATAATCGAGGATATTGTAAAGAAAAAAGGAGATGAAAGGGTAGCGCTCAATGAAGCAAACCACAGGATTCTTGCTGAAGATATCAAGGCACCGATAGACGTGCCTCATTTCAGGAAATCCGCTATGGACGGTTTTGCAGTTATCGCTGAGGACACTTTTGGAGCCTCAAACACCAGGCCAAAAAAGTTCAGGATAATCGAATCAGTGACTGCAGGTGTCATGCCCAGGAAGGACATCAAGAGCGGCGAATGCATCGAGATAACGACCGGCGCGCCATTGCCCAGGAGCGCAACCGCAGTCATGATGGTCGAATATACAGAGAAATCAGGAGACGAGCTCACGATATACAAATCAAACGCTCCCGGCGACAACGTGATAAGTATAGCTACCGATGTCAGGAGAGGCAGCCTGGTTTTTAGCAAAGGTACTAAATTGAATCCCAGGTATCTTGGGGTGCTCTCTGCTCTCGGATTTAAAGAGTTTCCTGTGAAACAGCAGCCGGCAGTTGCATATTTTTCGACCGGAAACGAGGTGTTGCTGCCGGATGAAAAGATCCAGGACGGCAGGGTCTATGATATCAATTCCAGGACAATAATCGAAACTCTGAAGGATCATGGCTGCAATGTCACATTCCTTGGCGTAGTAAAGGATTCTCTTGAGGATATAAAGAAGACCATATTGTCTGCAGTCAAAGAGTCTGACCTTGTCCTTCTCTCGGGCGGCTCATCTCTAGGCGGAGAGGACTTTATGATAGATGCTGTAGCCGGCCTTGGCACTGTCCTTGTTCATGGTATTGCAGCAAAGCCCGGAAAGCCTGTTCTGATCGGGAAAGTGAAGGGAAAACTGGTATTGGGGCTGCCCGGATATCCCACCTCTGCATTGTCCAATACCTACACCCTGGTCCTTCCTGTCATCTACAGGATGATGGAATCAAAATTAAAGATAACAAAAACCAGGGCAAGGCTTTCAAGGAAGATAGCGTCAACTATCGGCAGGTATGAGTTCCTGCCAGTCAGGTTGGATGGTGATGATGCAGTGCCGGTAATGAAAGGGTCGAGCGCCATCACTACCATGGCTGAGGCTGACGGCTATGTCTGCATCGACGAAAACACAGAGGTTGTTGATAAGGATGAGATGGTCGAGGTGAACATGTTCTGATGGCAAAGGTAGTCTCGATCAACATCAGTGAAAAGAAGGGCACGGCAAAGCAGCCGGTCGAAGAGGCAAGGCTTGTCGAGAACCATGGTGTTGAGGGTGATGCCCATGCCGGCCCGGGCGACAGGCAGGTATCACTGCTCGCGCTCGAGTCTTACAGGAGATTTAAGAAGCAGAACATGCACAGGCACTGCCTTAAATATGGCTCATTTGGCGAAAACATCATAACAGAAGGCGTTGAGCTGCATACACTGCCTCTGGGTACTCAGCTGAGGACCGGTGAGACTGTCCTGGAAGTCTCGAAGATAGGCAAGGAATGCCATGCCCCGTGCGCCATCGCCAGGAGCGTCGGCAGCTGTATCATGCCAAGGGAAGGGATATTTGCATCTGTCATCAAAGGCGGTGTTATAAAGAAGGGCGAACGGGTAGAGATATTTACGGCAGAAGAGCTTCGGCGGGAATGATTTTTTAAGATAGGCGAATAGTCCTTTTGGTCCTTGCACAACAACTGGTTCATTGAAACTCATACCAATTAGAAATATTTATAAAATAAAAACTTAAATCTATCGATGATATGAAAAATAAATCAGCAATATTGACTCTTGCCTTTCTGTTCTTTTTTGCATTTTCCAATATTGAATCTGCTTATTCTTATCCAACAATGACATTCAATATTCTATATAACACTTCAAATTCGATTGCCTTACTTGGCGGAGAACAATGGGAGTGCAAAGACAAAAACTTTGAAGATACTAATTTTAGATTACAAGAGTTCACTTGCCAAAATAATAGTTGCCATTCATCAGAATTCAACTATTTACCTTATCAAAGGTTAATTCTCAATTTCTCTGATAAGACCAGGGAGAGTCAAATCTTTCATGCAGACTCTTATAATGCGATATTTGATGTTAGAGTAACTGATTCAGCATTGATTGTAAGAGAAACAACACCAATAATTTCGAGAGGAAGTTTACCTTTCTTTTTAAAAGCATTAATAATCACCTTAATTCTTGAATTGTTAGTAGCATGGGTCTATCTATCAAAAAATAAGATATTCAAGAGAATCCTGATTTATATTCCTATAGCAAATTTGATTTCGTTTCTGTTAGCTTGGTTATCATTACGTTGGATACAAGTAATATATCTTATACTGTATACTGGTGGGATGTTTGCTATAGTATTTGAGGCATATTTTGAG
>CAZPXC010000074.1:0-7704 GCA_964590935.1 uncultured Methanosarcinales archaeon | reverse complement strand
CAGCGCCATATAATGAAAAAATTTCAATGGCACCTTTAAGAAAAAACCAACATAAGAACTTTACCTATCAGTTTCCTTTTTCCAAATAAAAAAGGAAATAAACATACATATAACTTTTATATACTGCCTATATACAAAGAAAAACCATGGACATAAACCGTCTTGTAGAAGAGGCAGGGAAGGTGTTTTTATCAAACCACAGCCCGGAGACATGCTTTGAAAGGGCGCTTTTCTTCAGCTGGCACTGTAGTATAGGGGACTGCAGCTATTGCTATATGTCAACACAGCCTAAAAACAGGAAAAAGCCGGCACGAAGGTCCATGGAATCCCTGCTTGCCGAGGTGTTGCTGTGCAAAAGGCTTGGCTGGGACCTGGGCTTTGTCTCAGGCGGGCATGGCGCATATACAAGAGTTGAGTTTGAGAAGCTCCTGGAGAATATCCATCTTGCTTATGGGAAAAAGACATGGATAAATGTCGGCGCACTGAAAAAAGAGGAGCTGCAGCGCTACAGACCATACATCATGGGCGTGGTGGGTTCAATAGAGACAATCAACCCCAAGCTGCACAGGAAGGTGTGCCCGTCCAAGCCTGTTGAGCCCTTTGAGAGCATGTATGAGCAGGCAGGAAAGCTTGGCCTGAACAGGGCGATGACGATAATCATCGGGCTTGGCGAGACAATGGACGATTTCCCGCTGCTTGAAAGCTTTATAAGAAAGCACAGCATCAGCAAGATACATATATACTCTTTAAATCCGCAGAAAGGGACTGTTTTTGAGAACACAAGTTCGCCAAGAAAGGAGTATCATGCTGAGTGGATCGCAAGGACAAGGATCGCCTTTCCCAGTATTGATATCCAGGCAGGCATCTGGCTGGACAGGGTCGATACAGTGTCGCTGCTCCTCAGGGCCGGTGCAAGCTCCATAAGCAAGTTCCCTGCTCTGAGATATTTCGGGAGCAGTCAGTCAGCCATGATCGAGAAAGAGGCAGGCAGCGCCGGCAGAAAATTCACCGGAACACTGACCCGGCTGCCCCATATAGATCCTGATGGTGAGGTCCGGAATCTTATGTTTCCTGGTGACCTTAAACTGAAGATAAAAGATAAGCTTTCACAGTATATCCTGACCATGCGAAAGAGTATTAAAAACAGGGCATAGCAGCAGAGTAGGAGAAGTTTTCAACGCCACTTATCAAGCAAAACATTTATATATCAAATATTGATAATATTATCTAAATATGGATAATAAACTAAAAATAATAAATTACCTGGGGAAGGCATTTGACAAGGAATTTACTATGCATAATCTTGCGATAGTGCTGAAAATCCCGTATGCCTCTTTTTATAGGGCGGTCAATGAGATGCAGGACATCTTGATAATCAATAGGATTGGTAAGTCGAAAACTTTGAAGCTTAATCTAAAAAACCCAGTGATACAGTCGTATCTTGCAATCTCTTCAGAAGAAGAGAAGAAAGCGTTTCTGAAGAAAAAACCAGTAATCAAAGCAATCCATAGAGACTTAAACACCAGAGATATAGTTATCTTATTTGGAAGTTATGCAAAAGGTGAGGAAAGAGAAAAAAGTGATATTGACTTGATGGTCATCAACAAATCAGGAAAAAGGACAATCTCATTTTCAAGGCATGAAATGATTTTCGATAAGCAGATTAACCCAATGTTCTTCAAGGTTCAAGAGTTTAAAGCGATGCTAAAAGGTGAAGGTGAGAATGTAGGAAAACAGGCATTAAGATATCATATAGTCTTAAATAATCCAGAACATTTTTGGGATATGGTGCTCAATGCAATACGATAAAGAAAAGTATGGACAGGTGTTTGAAGAATACCTTCGTGAGAAAAGGGTTGTTGCTTCTGGTAATAGCTTTAAGATCAGGCTTTTTCTAGATAGGGCTGATAACAGCCTGATGATAGCAAAACATCATAAAGATATAAAGCCAGGAGAGGATGGGCCAACAAAGCTTCACTGGAATTATTGGGCAATCACAATCTCCTATTATTCAATGTTATACTCTGCAAAAGCAGCTATTCTCTCAAAAGGCTATGAAGTAAAAGACCATATGGCTGCACAGGTTGCACTGGGACACCTCCTTGTTCCTGATGAAATAGAAAAAGAGGATTTGGAGCTCTTGGATCGGGCATATAAGATATTTGAGGGTGAGTATGTAAAATATTTCGAAGACGCAAGAACTGAGAGTCATATTGCAAGATACTCGGCAATAATAAGAGATATACTGAAAGGCAGGTTGATGAGATATTCAACAATGCAAAAAAGTTCATCCAGAAGATTAAGCTTACTATCGACTAAGTATGATACTTCATCATCTCATATATGATACTTATTCATACCTCAGTGCATCGACCGGCTTTTGCCTCGATGCCTGCAGTGCTGGGAAAAATCCGGAAAATGCGCCGAGCATAAATGCGAACAGAAGGCAGCCTGCAGTGAGCCACCATGGGAAATACGGCTTGAGAAGCGAATACCCTGCTGCAGCCGCTATATAACCGCCAAGCTTTGCAAGGATGTAGCCGAGGATCACCCCGATCATGCCGCCTATAAGGCCAAGTATGCCTGATTCTATGAAAAAGACCAGCAGTATGTAGCTGTTCCTTGCGCCGATTGCCTTCATTATGCCTATTTCCTTGGTCCTTTCAAGGACCGCTGTATACATGGTGTTCATGATATTGACAGCAGCGACCAGTACTGAGATGCCTGCTATTATTACCAGGATACCGTTCAGGACATCAAGCACAGTGCTGAATGTCTGAAGGAGCTGGTCATAGGATGCGACATAGAAGTCCTCCTGCCCCTTTTTCTGCCCTTTTTTCTTCCTTAGCTTCTCCTCGATCTTGTCAGCGAGCTGGGACGGGTCAACTCCCTTATTAGCCTGGATATATATTATGCTGTACTCGTACTGGTCCATGTTGAAAAAGTCCTTTGCCCTCTCAAGGCTCATGTAGACATTGGAATCATCCTGCGCATTGCCTATCGAGTCATAGAACCCCACTACACTGAAGATCTCCCCGTTGATGAATATCTTGTCGCCAAGGTTCACAGGCTTTGGGAATATCTTATCAGCGATCATGTAGTTGTAGCCGAGATTTACCTTGCTGTAATCGCCCTTCTTGAGCTCCCTGCCTGTATCGATACCGACTCCGCCGAAAGCAGACTCGATAAGCCTCTGGTCAGCAGGGTCTGTCGATAACCCCATTACATAGACCCATTTGCCCTTTTCCTTCTCCTTTCTCTTTATCTCTGCCTGGCTCATGATCATCCCTGTGGCTGCCTTGACACCATTGACCTTGCTTATAGTGCTTAAGTCAGACTCAGACAGGTATGTTCCTGTGCTGCCCGGGGCTCCTGCGCCCTTCGGCTGGGCAAACAGCTTGTCTGCCCCTGCATTCTGGCCGACATCCTGAACATACTTGCTCAGGCCCTGGCCAAAGCTTATCAGGGCATAGACAGCCATGATTCCTATAAGTATGGAAAGGATGGTAAGAAAGCTCCTGGTGAACCTGTCCATGATATTTTTCAATATGTATTTTATCATGTCATATATCATTTTTTACGCCTTAGGGCCTCCACAGGGCGCAGCCTTGATGCTCTGTATGCAGGGATAGTTCCGAATATGCTGCCCAGCAGGAATGCTCCTACAACAGTGCTTATTATGAGCCAGATGCTGATGTGCGCACGGATAAGGTCTGCTCCAAGAGCTGCCCTTCCTGCCAGGGCCATGAGTGTTGCCAGCAGCGTTCCCAGGACAGCCCCTATCAGGCCGCCGACACTGCCTAAAAGACCTGATTCGATGAAGAACAGGAAGAATATCGTCCTGTTCCTGGCACCGATAGATTTCATTATACCTATATCCCTGGTCCTTTCGACAACAGACATGAACATGGCGTTCATTATCCCTATGCCGCCCACCAGGATAGATATGCCCGCTATTATGTATACGAACAGCTGGACAGCGAACAGTGTTGAATTTACCTGGTCCAATAGTTGTTGGGGTGTCTGGACCTGGAAATCCTCTTCGCCTTTCTTGACGTCCCTCGCTTTTCTCAGGACCCTTTCAATGTTGTCCTGGACAGTCTGCATGTCAGCGCCGGGCTGGACCTGTACAGCGATGACATCATACACGTCTTTCGGGATGTTCAGCAGCTCCCTCATATCTTTCTCGTTCATCATCACAGAACTGTCCATTATAAGGTTGCCCTGGGGTTCAAGTACTCCGACCACAGTGAAATCCTTGTCCTGAAGCTTGACCTTTGAGCCTGCAACTATGGGCTTGCCGAAGCCTGCCTTGTCCTCTCCGAGCAGGTTTCCGACCATGATCTTTCTCTGGTCTGTTACCCTAAGCAGCCTGCCCTCCTGTGCCTTGAGGTTAAATGTTTCCTCGAGGAGCTTCCTGGCCTCTGGGTCATCCGGGATGCTGACCGCATATCCAAAGCCGACGACATTGTTGAATTCCAGCTTGCCTGGCCGAACGAGCCTGCCGGCAGCCAGCTTCACCCCGTTGATCCTCTTTATCTTGTCAAGCTCGCTTGTGGTGAGAGGCTTTACGACCGCTGTCCCCGGAGGGCCGAAGCCGCCGGACGCTGTGATGGTTATCTTGTCAGTACCAAGATCTCCAAACTGGGAGGTGATCGCAGCCTGCAGGCCCTGCCCCATGCCGATAAGGGAGACCACGGCGGTTATTCCTATGATTATCCCGATCATGGTCAGCCAGCTGCGAAGCCTGCGCCTCAAGAGGTTTTTCAGGGAAAGCCTGAAATAATCAATTATCATTTTATTGAAAGAAAAAAAATTAATGTTTCCTTCTTTTCCTGGCCGCCAGTATTATCAAGAAAATAATCACAGCCAGAGCCGCTGCTACGATTACAATCACTGTCGTATTGCTTCCACTCGCGCCTGTCCCTTCATCAAGGTTAATGCTCAGTACCTTGTCCTGGGATATCACGTCGTTGTCTGAATCCATGTAGTCATAGTGTATGGGCAGAGGGATATCACTCTTGTTTGTCTTCAGGAGAAGGTCAAAATCAGCGGTCTCGTAGTCGTCTGAGTCGATATTGCCTATATAGACCTCGTCAGGCGAGAGTATAGTGTAATCATCGCTCTTTCCCAGGTGGACATTGAGGAACTTGATGTTGGTCAGGCCCTTGTTTACGAACTTGACAGTAACGGTTCCTTTTGAATCCTTACCTGTAAAAGTGTTCTCCTGGAGAACAGCGGTGATGTCCGGCTGGGCTGTCACGACCACCCCTATCACATCGTTTTGGGTATACTCGTTGCCCAGGCTGTCATAGAAATTCAGCTCTATCGGGATCTTATAGACCTTTGAGTCGGCATCAGGATAGGCGATAAGGCTGTAAGAGAATATCACCTCGTCGCCAGGCTTTATGTTCCGTACCTTCTTCTCAGTGGCCGAGTTTATGGGCGCAAAGGGCAGCGCATCGAGTATCTCTGATTTTGTTGTTGATGTTGCGGTGCCTGCACTGATTGATGACAGCATCAGGTCAAGCTTTATGCTTACATCCTTCATGACAGAATCGGCCAGGTTCTTCAGCCTTATCTTCAGGTCAAAGGTCTTTCCGGGAAGAATAACAGATGGGGCTGTCTCTATGGATTCGATGCCTATGTTGGCGTCGATTGACTGGACATCTATGCTGTATTCCTGAGTGAGCCAGCCGGTGTCAGCTGTCCTGTACCTGAGTTTTAATGTGTTGTTTCCCTCAAGGGCATTCTCGTCTACCCTTACCTTGTACTTGATGATGACCCCTGTATCGCCGTTCTGGAGCGAATCAAGTGTCCTTATGTCCTTATGGGCACTGTCCCCCGGATCGATAGAAAACGGGTAGCTGGGCATGAGCTCCACCTCAACGTTCTCAAGCGCCTTTGTCCCCAGGTTCTCAACCTTCCATCTCACGTCGACATAATGTCCAGGTTCTACCGGATCAGGATCCTGGTTCACCATGCTGATATCAAGTGCACCTGCGCTGTCATAGCTCTGGGCATGGACTGCCACCAACGAAAGCACAAGCAAAACAATAATAAATATCCTTTTCATTCTGATTCAACCTCCCTTATTGTTGTTTATAATCTTTTCTATCCTGCCGTCCTTTAGGTAGGCAGTCCTCTGAGCATGCTTTGCGAGCTGAGCGTCATGGGTAACCATGACTATGGTCTTGTTCTCCTTCGTATGGAGCTTCTGCAGGAACTGGATCACAGATTCGCCTGTCTTGGAATCAAGGTTTCCTGTAGGCTCGTCTGCCAGGATCACGTCCGGGTCGTTCGCGATGGAGCGGGCTATTGCCACGCGCTGCTGCTGGCCCCCTGACATCTCGGTGGGCCTGTGCTTGCTCCATTCGCCCAGCTCCACAATTCCCAGGAGATATTCAGCCCTTTTCCTGCGCTCTCTCTCGCTGTATCCCTGGAATGTCATCGGCAGCATCACGTTCTCGATAGCTGTAAGCGTGTTCAGGATATTGAACTGCTGGAAGATGAAGCCTATCTTCCTGCCCCTTATCTGGGCAAGGTTGCTCTCTGAAAGCTTGGAAATATCCCTGCCGTCCAAGAATATCCTGCCTTTTGTGGGGACGTCAAGGCAGCCTATCATGTTCATGGCTGTGCTCTTGCCAGAGCCGCTCGGTCCCATTATAGAAACGAATTCGCCCCTCTTTACCTCGAGCTCAAGCCCCCGCAAAGCGGGCACCTCGACCTTGCCCATCCTGTATATCTTCCAGACATCCTCAAGCTTGATGACTATGTTGTTCTTCGCCATTTACACCACTTTTTTGCTGTATTTTCTTGAAAGCTTCTCCAGGTCTCTCAGCCATACGTTCATCAGCTTGCCGAATTCAGCCAGCTGGGCATAGTAGTTCTCGATTATATGCAGCCTCTGTATGGATTCCTTGTCTTTTGCCTCCTGTTTGTATTTCTGGATGAATTCCGGCATGGACACATCAGCTCTCTTTACGAACTTGTCCTGGAATACCTTTATCTTGCTTATGTTGAGCTTTGCAAGGTCTTTTTCCATGTAGAGATAAATCTTCCTTGTCCCGGGTTTCCTGCTCCTCTGCAGCACTCCCAGCCCTTCCATCATCTTGATCGTTGTTGATATTGATGCGAGACTGTAGCCTGTCCTCTTGGCAACCTCGTCCATGGCGATATACCCTGGCTCAAGGTAGAGCAGCGACATCACCCTTGCAGCAAGCTCCTGCATGCCTATGCTCTTGAACGTTGTGGTCATGTAGTCCGTGATCCTTTTTTCAAGCTGTTTCATTTTTATAATTTTCAGTATTTTATAAAAGTTACAAAACTTTATCATTTAAATATTTTACTGTTGTGTTGAGTGGGGTTCTGAGGTATACTTTATTCGATATTTACTCATAGATTGAAGGATTTTCTTTGGTTACAAACGATTCCAGAAAAAATCCAGCCACCCATGGCTTCGACGGTCATTTTGCTACGCAAAATGCCCTATTCCGCTGACCATAACCCCACACTAAAGTATGGGGACATGGTCAGCTCCATCTCGCCATGGCTGGATTTTTTCTGTGATTGTAAATCTTTCTTTCAAGTGCAACAAGCAAGCCCGAAGGGCTGCTCTAACAGAAATCTGTCAATCGAAAACTGACTACGTCAGTTTTCTCAGACCATAATTATCCCGCCGGTTTTTATCAGGCGGGATAATTA
>CAZPXC010000073.1:0-7861 GCA_964590935.1 uncultured Methanosarcinales archaeon | reverse complement strand
TTTCTTTAACAGGACGTCTGTTGATAACAATGGAGACCACGGCGATGCCATTGTTCTTGCAAGCCAGAATAATGTTATTATACGATACAACAGATTTGATTGGAACGGACAGAACGTATTCTTCAGTGGTTATTCAGACTGGTCATATGACAATGTTTCAATATACGGGAATCTCTTTTACTCAGACCAGACCCCCTCAGCATCATGTTCCGGTATACTCCAGAATTCAGCAGGCCCGAGCATAACTGGCCTGGAGGTATATAACAACGATTTTTATCACATGTATTACAGTATTCATGCGCGGGTCGACTCTACTATGTACGGGGATTTTAGAAACAACATAGTCTATCAGGTCCATACTGATAATGCATTTGGGAATGTAATTACCCATGATTATAATTATTACCAGGCCGGAACTTCCGTCTCTGAGACTCATATACAGACAGGCGGTGACCCTTTTGTCTCAGCAGGCGATTATTCTGATTTTTCCCTTTCTGACGCGACAGATGCAGGGGACAACACCCTTGGTTCTCCTTATGACATTGATCCTCACGGGGTCGTTCGCGGAGCTGACGGGGTATGGGACAGAGGCGCTTATGAATATGTTTCAGGAACTACTTCAACATGCGGCTCAGCAGATGATGACGGCGACGGGACTGTTTCAACAGGGGAATTGATGGATTATATTTCTAGTTGGAAATCCGGCACAGTCACTATCGCAGATTTGATGGGAGCAATAGGAGTGTGGAAGAACGGGTGCTAACAAATAGTTTTATATATGCATGATATCTATATGATTTTATGGAAAAGAGGGGATTCGTTTTTGGAACTTGTTTATTAATGGGAGTTCTCATTTTTACTGGAAGCGTGAGAGCTGCTACAATCAATGCATCGAGTTGTTCACAAACAGATGTCCAGGCAGCGATTTATTCTGCTAACAAAGGGGGCCTATGGAAAGCATCCGGCAGCGTCACCATGCCTGACCTGATGGAGTCTATAAGATTATGGAAGTGGGGGTGCATATGAAAGCTGCATTTATAATATTCATGATGTTTTTAAGCATGGGGATAGCGATGGCCTCCCCTGTCTTGTTTTTTTCCGACATGACAGACGGGGTGATCTCAGGAGGAGGCTGGGGTGGCGCTCAGGCTGGAAAAGGCGCGGCAGTGACGATATGGGGCGATAACTTCGGCACAGAAAGAGGAACCTCCAGTGTAACTGTCTGCGGGGTCACACTAGACCAGGACGATGATTTCGCAGAATGGGGCGCGACAACAAATCCGCAGACAGCAAGAGGCCTGCAAAGGATAACCTTCTGGCTGAGCGGCCAGATGCAGACAGGGCCAGACACGATCAGGGTCACAACACCGGACGGAAATAGTCAGGAGATCCCATTCTATTGCAGGGATACAGGGAATATCTACTTTGTCAAGCCGGACGGCGATGACAATCTTGACGGGTTGACTGATGATACCGCATGGGCAACGCCTGGAAAGGCGCGGGCAACACTGGAGCCTGGAGATGTGGCATACTTCAGGGCAGGGACATGGGAAGACAAGGATGCAGGCGGCGGATTCACTGAAGGGATCATGAGCTTCTATGGCGGCAACTATAATAATGGGCAACCAGACAACAGCATTACAGTGGCTTCTTATCCAGGAGAGGTCGCTGTTTTTGATGCCTACACAGATTCCCCATCATCTACTCCGGAATACTGCTTTGGGAATGACTTTGCCGCAGACCAGACCTGGCGCTACTGGACATTCTCAAAATTCAGGATGAACAGTGAGATGCATTGTTTTCTCCTTTATGGTGAGCTTGGAGGCGGCGCTGGGCCGTATTATTTCTCCAACATCCGTGTTGTCGGGAATGACATGAGCTCTGGATACGGCAAAGGTGGGACAGTGCCTATCGAGATCCTGGGAGGACAGGAAGGCTCGACAGATCTTTTCATTTACGGCAATTATGTCCATGACCTTGGCGTGAATTACCGGGGCCAGGGGCCTATAACATCCAGCAGGCATTATCCGATATATGTGACAGGCTACGGCCAATGGGATGAAATGTATATTGGCTGGAATGAATTCGGCTGGGTCGAGTACGGCAGAGGAGCACAGATCTACGGTCATCTGGATACAGACCGTATCGACAACTGCTATTTCCATGATAATTATATCCATGATGTCTCCATGAACTGCCTGACTTTTGGCGGAACAGACCACGGCGAGAAGCTTGTAGAAAACTTCTACGTCTACAACAACATATTTGATATGTCCGGCGGAAGTATGTCTGCCTTGTTATGCAACGGGGAAAGCTATTTTTGTTATGGCAAGCGCTACGTCTATAACAATGTGATCTACCAGGGCACATCAACCTCGTCATCAATGATATTTTTCCATGATAAGGCTGAGTATATTGAACTGAAAAATAATATCTTTTATTCCAGCGGAGCGAGTTACTTCAGCGGTGCATCGCAGGCTACCAAGATAGGCTCAAATAATTGCTATTATAATGGAGCAAACATACCTTCATGGGACACAGGTTCATTGGAGAATACTGATCCGCAGTTTGTAGGTTCAGACCCGCAGGCTTTTGGAGATTTCCACCTGAAAGAGACATCTCCGGCGATAGACTCAGGAACATCAGATGTTTCCTCTATTGTTGCCTATGATTTCGATGGGAACCCCAGGCCCATGGACGGCGATGGTAATGGGAGTGCAGAGTATGACATCGGTGCTTATGAATACACAGGTGAATACATACCTCCGGAATATTATTGCGGTGACGGCCTGTGCCATGCAGATGAGAACTGCTCCGATTGCCCTGAAGACTGCGGTGACTGTCCAGTCCAGTGTGTGAATGAAGCTGACAAGGAGCCATGCGACGGCTGCATCGATAATGATGAGCTCTTCAGCTATATAAGCCTGTGGAAAGCATCCGGCAGCGTCACCATGCCTGACCTGATGGAGTCTATAAGCCTATGGAAGGAAGGCTGCGGATGAAGGTGCTACTGATTAATGCTTATTCTGTTGTCTTTTCAAGATATAACACATTTATGTTTGCATAAGTATTGTTGAGCATCACCTGCCTATTCACCAGAAGATGCTGGAGAACTGCCTGTCTTGAACCCATATCAGATAAGTTTAGCCTCATTATGAACCAGGCTGAAATACCATCTAGATAAGGGATGCTATCCAGATCATATACATTATTAATAACATATACATTCCTGCTTTTAAGGCATCGCTGGAATTGTTGTGCTGATGATAAGAAGCAATCAGTAGCATAATAGTAGCTAAAGGGAAATTTTATATCTGAACCATAGCCAGAACCATAGAGTAAAACAATATCATCTTGGGCAACCTGCGACCTTACAAGATTGCCTGCACTTCTCCAGTCCCTTATGCCGGGAGAGCCGGACTGTTTGACCAATGAAAAAATAAGCAATAAGATAATGCAGGATATTAAAACAACCTGAATGAACTTTTTTTTTGATATCTTACATAATCCTAAAGCTACAAGGATATACAGAGGAATAGATGCAAACAGGAGGTATCTTGGTTGAAAAATAGGCAAGACCGTCAGGGAGAACAGCCAGGCGGCTATCACAGACAATACAGACCACATAAAAAGCAGGCTGAACCCAGAATGCTCGGCAGAGGAGCTCTTGGAATTGAAGTAAAATATCTTGAATATATAAACAGTGATAATGACAATATAGATCATTAGCAGCAGGCTTGTGCCTGCAAAGCGTTTGAAAGTGTACATCAACAATATAATGTCAGGTTTGCCGAGCGTGAAGCCAGGGCTGGCAACTTTAGGGATTTGTATGTACAACAGGACAAGCACCCAGGGCAGATACATCAAAAATAGGATAGACTGTATCACGATCCAGTCTTTGAGCTTCCTAAACTTATCAAAATACTTGACCACAAACCATACATTCTGTATTACGATCACCAAAATACCATAATTATGTGTATACAGCATAAGAACAGTGCTGATAAGGTAAGGAACAATGTTCTTCCTGCTGCCTGAGACAGCATATTTATAATAGTAGATAAAAGAGATAAGGCTGAGCATGCCAAACATTGCATAGCTTCTCGCCTCCTGAGAAAAATACACCTGGATAGGAGACAATGCCAACATAGCCGCAGAAACAAGCCCAACTTTCCTGCTGAACATCAGTTTACCGATAAAATACACCAGCAGGATACATACTGAGCCGAATATAACAGACAGCGACCTTATTGCCGTTTCACTGATCCCGAATATGCGAATCCACCCTGCCAGGATGATATTATAAAGCGGCGGATTGATATCGGATATCACCCATTTCAGGTTTTCAGATATTGGATTACTGGAATAATGGGCAGATACTGCCTCGTCTAACCAGAAGCTTTTTGAGGAGATCCCATAAAACCTGACAAAAACTCCACAGATGATAATCAAAAGCAGGAGAACCATATAAATATTGATCTTCTTGCCAGGCAATTTCAACCGTTCCATAATTTTATTTTTTCTTGGTTTTATTTAAATCTGATGATTCCACCGGTCTAAGGCTGGTGGAATCATCAGGGTCCGAAAAAACTGACCACACCTGCTGAAACAGAGAGGGTGAGCAGTTTTCGATTGACATTATCCACTATCTATCAAAAACATTTATAAAAAAAGGGGGTAATAAAGCACTATGCCCTTGATAGATATCTACCAAAACTACATCTTTATTGTTATGTGGCTGATATTTGCAGCATTTATCGCTATGATCGCCATCAACATCAGAACACTAGCAAAGCCTTTCAGGAAGATAAGGAAAAAGACATGGCTTTATCTGCTTATAATATTCCTCACTGGCCTCATACTGAGGCTTTTTGTCTTCCCGCATGTCCATCTTATGTTCATTGACGAGCCATGGTACATGGATATGGCAAAGAACATGGACAACGGAAACGGTCCGGTTGTATGCAATCTGGTGGATGATTATGCAAGGGAATGCTCTCTTCCATTAAAGCCCTCTGGATGGCCTTTTCTGGTATCAATTATATTCCTCTTTGGGGTGAAAAATTATTACGCTATCTACCTAAACAGCATAATCGGAAGCCTGTCCGTCATCCTGATATTCCTGCTTACATACCTGCTTTTCAGGAAGCAGGACACCGGATTATGGTCTGCGCTCTTTCTTGCCCTGACACCGATACAGGTAATATGGTCGAACACTGCAGAGACAAACAACGCCTCTGTTTTTTTTATCCTGCTGACGATGCTTTTTTTCTTTGCCTATATTGACAGCAGGAAGAAAAGCATGCTTACCCTAACTATGCTTGGCCTTATCTTCAGCATCCTGACAAGATTTGAGAACATTGTGCTTGCCGGGCTCTTCATACTGTGTTACCTGATATATTCAAGGGTTTTTTCCAGGAAACCGTCAGGACAGGTTTTCGAGGCATTTTATCCATTTATTGTGGCTGCTTTTCTTCTGTGCATGGTATTCTTTGAATCTGTGTTCATCAAAACATTTCGCAGCGCATCGCTGAGCACCGACTTATATTACCTGAATATATTCGGTTTTCTCAGGGCAGTCTCCTTTGATTACATCTATCTCCTGCTTGCAGCAGGAGCCTTTTTCCTGGCCGGAAAAAAAGACCAAAACCGGAATGCATTTCTTGCCACCGGTTTCATCTCTTTTTTCGTCATATACCTTCCTATCTTTTCAGAGGACAGGATGGCCCTTGTGCCGATGGTATTCTTGATCATGCTGGCTTCAGGCTTCATGAGCAGGGTATGCAGGAACATAAAATACAGGAGCTTATCTGTACTGTTAATCGTGGTTTTTCTGGGGCTGTTCTATGCAGGTCTTGCCTCAAGCTATGATTATGTCCAGATCAGATACAGGGAAAACATCCTGGAAACACAGGTGATTAACGAGCTGAAAGACACCATTCCCAGTGGATGCTATCTGATTGCAGAATGGCCTGTTGTCTTCACATCAGTCTCTGATATAAAGGGTATCAGCACCAGCATCGCATTAGATGATCCTGGTCTCGTCACGAGCCTTATCAACAAGAGCTGTGTATTATATCTTTATGATGGCTACTGTGTTGTCAGGACAATCTCCCGTCCCCTAGGCTCGCAGGAGAGATGCAGCGAGATGCTGAGCAGATTCAATACCAAGATAATAAAAAAGTATAACTACAGTGGCAGCTGGTATTACCTGTATGAGTTAGCTGGTGCTCAGGCTCATTGAACTATTGAGGAAACTATCTGAACAGAGAGGTAGTTGATTGACCTGGCGATCCTGAACTCTGATTCCGCTTTTTGATATGACCCGTTTTCCTGATACACCAGACCAAGGCCTGCATGAAGAAATGCCTTAATCCTATCCTCATCTGCATATTTTAACCCTTTCGCAAAATAATCATAGGCATCATCAGATTTTCCCTGTTTTAACAATAGACATCCCATACCAAAGTAATTGTCTGAATAAGTAAGGTTTTCTTCCATACTCTCCACAAATAATTTTGCAGATTCATCTAACCTGTTCTGATACAATCTTAAAAAACCTAAATAATATAAAGATTCATACCTTTTGCTGCTGTTAAGGGCTGCTTTGAATTCCTTTTCTGCAGGGCCATATCGTTCATATCTCGTATCTAACCGTCCAATCAAAATGTGCGCTTCAGGCCTGCTCTGGTCAAGGTATACCGCTTTGTCAGCATACTGGTTTGATTCCTGTAGTTTTCCAGCATTAAGGTTCGTTTCGCCCATGGAAACATACCACGAGTATCTGTCTGCGAAAAAAAGGGTAACATCATAATAAACTGCAACGCTCACAATAATGGCCAGCAACAGAAAAATCACAGAGAAACGCCTGATCCTTTGCACATTCTTATCTGTAATCAGCTTTTTCATCTTGACGGATTATTTATATCAGAATAAATTTATATATTTCTTTTTATACTTTTCCATGAACTGGTTTCACATGGATAATAACCCTTTTTGAAAAATTTTAAAAAAACAGTATGCCTCGTTAAGTGCAGAAATACAAAAAAATAAGATAATGACAGACAAAAAGATGAAATTTTCAGTGATTGTCCCGACATTCAACAGAAAGGACATTCTAAAAAATTGCTTAGGCAGCCTGATCAGACAGGACTATCCTAAAAAAGACTATGAGATAATTGTTGCAGACGACGGCTCTAAAGACGGAACAGCAGGTTCTGTAAATGACCTGAAAAAAAGGTTTGAAAACCTGAAATATTGCAGAATAAGGCATAAGGGGCCTGGAGCAGCCAGGAATAAGGCGATGCGTATCGCCATGGGAAAATATATCGCCTTTACTGATGATGACTGCATTGTCGAGAAGGGGTGGCTGAAAAAGATAGAAGATGCATTTAATAAGGCAAAGGCAGATGCTGTCGGCGGGGCTATCATCAACCCGACAGACAATTACATCGCACATGCAGCCCACATACTGCAGTTCTGCTCATGGTTTCCTTCAGGCAGAAGAAGGCTGGTGCACAATATCCCCACAGCAAATGTTGCATACGACTCTGATTCGATAAAGGGATGTTATTTCCAGGAATCTCTCGGAAGCGCAGGCTATGAGGACTCATTGTTCAACTACCATCTATACAAGAAAGGTAAGAGGATACTGTTCTGCCCTGACATTAGTGTAAAACACTACAGCTGGGAAATTGGCCACAGGCTTAAAAGGTTCTTCTACATTGAAAAAAGGAGCGCGATGGGATTTGTCCTCGGAGGCTATAGGGTACATGGGAGGGTCGGAAATATCCTGATGAGATTTAAGCTGCTCAACCTTCTCTGCCCTTACCTGTTATATGTCTTTATAAAATGCATTAGG
>CAZPXC010000072.1:0-7869 GCA_964590935.1 uncultured Methanosarcinales archaeon | reverse complement strand
CGACATGAAACATATGAGCAGGAAGAAGATCGAGAAGATGGGCAGCGAGCTGCTCTCGAACAAATATGTCCAGAACTTTCAGGTCTATTCATGGAAAGAATGGGATAACTTGGTCGGTATCGGCAACAAGGAGAAGGCAGCAGGCGCTGTGAGGGAGGCTGTTGTCGAGGTAATACCCTATGATGAGATCACGGTTGAGCGCCTGACAGAGGAGAACGAGAAGAGGTCGATGGGGATCAACTATCGGGACATCCCTGTCATCGCAGAATATTTCAGCAGGAAGGATGTCCAGGATGAGAGAAAGGAGCAGGGGCTCTTCGGCCTGACTGATCTTGAGCTTGAGAGGATCGCCCAGGGAAGAAGTGATCATTGCAACCACAATACATTCAGGGGCCTTTTCAGGTACAGGGAAGTGAAGCCAGGCCAGGATATGAGTGAGAGCGATATCGAGATAATCGACAATATCTTCAAGGAATATATCGAGGCGCCGACAGTTGATGTCAGTAATACATCAAGGCCTGACATAGCCTCCATCCTCTGGGATAACGCCGGTGTCGCTGAGTTCGATGAGGATCATTACTATTGCACCACTGGCGAGAGCCACAATAGCCCGTCCAACAAGGAGGCGTACGGCGGCGCTATAACAGGGATTGTCGGCATATACAGGGACCCGATGGGCACCGGGAAGGGCTCAAAGCTGATTCTCGGTATGTACGCATATGTTACAGGCATGCCTGATGACCCAGGGACTGCAATTGCAGAGCTCCATCCCAGGAGACTCCTTTTAGGCGTCATCGATGGAGTCAGGGACGGCGGGAACAAGAGCGGGATCCCCACGCCCTATGGAAGGGCGTGGTTCCATGACAGGAACAAGGGGAAGAGCTCTGTAGGGATCGTAGCCACAGGGCTCATGCCCAAGAAGGTCCTGGATGAGGAATCATATACCAAGACGATAAATATCGGCGACCTGGTCGTGATGTGCGGCGGAAGGGTAGGTGTTGACGGCATCCATGGTGTAACAGACGCATCACAGGAGTTCACTGACAAGATATCCGGGCAGCATGTGCAGATCGGCGATCCCTATACACAGAAGAAGATGCATGATTTCCTGCTGGAGGCAAGAGACCTCGGTTATGTGAAGTTCATCACAGACAACGGAGGCGGAGGGCTTTCCTCATCAGTGGGCGAATCCGCTGCGTTCAATTACGAGAAAGGCGCTGCCCAGAGAAGGGACGGCGCAAGGATATTTCTGGAGAAGGTGCCTCTTAAGTACCAGGGTCTTGATCCATGGGAGATCTGGGTCTCTGAGTCACAGGAGCGTATGACTGTCGCTGTCAATCCTGATGTGGTCGATGATTTCATGGCCCTTTCAAGAAAGCACGATGTCGAGAGCACGGTCATCGGCGAATACACCAACACCGGCAAGGTTCATATTACCCATAACGGCAAGACAGTCTGCTATCTTGATAATGAGTTTTTCATGGAGGCGTTCCCTCAATGGGAGTTCGAGGCTGAATGGACAGCTCCTGAAGACAGGGGGCTTGTCGAGCCGAAGCCTGACTATGTCAGAGACCATACAGTGGTCCTCAAGGAGATGCTCGGGCGATATAACCTCGCCTCACAGGAATGGATTGCAAGGCAGAAGGATCATGAGGTCCAGGGAGGCAAGGTTCTCGGGCCGTTGACAGGCGTGGACCAGGATATGCCCTCAGATGCAGCAGTAATAAGGCCAGTACTGGAATCTCACAGAGGGCTGGTGGCGACACAGGCGCTCAACGAGATGTATTCTTTCATCGATGCTTCAGCGATGCTGGCAGCAAATATCGATGAGGCTGTCAGGAATGTTCTCTGTGTCGGCGGCAGGCTCGACAAGGTCACCGGTATAGACAATTTCTTCTGGCCTTCAATCGAGTATCATCCGGAGAAGAACCCTGACGGCAAGTTCAGGGCTGCGCAGCTTGTCCGGGCAAATAAGACCCTCAGGGATTTTGTCTATGCATACAATATTCCGCTTCTGTCTGGCAAGGACAGCATGTACATGGACGGCGAAGTGGTCGATAAAAAGACAGGAGAGAAGACAAGGATATCCGCGCCTGAGCAGATGCTGTTCACAGTACACTCCATTATCGATGACGTGAAAGAGCATATAACACCTGATGCCAAGACACCCGGCAACCTTGTATATCTGATTGGGACCACCAGGGATGAGCTGGGGGGGTCCGAGTATTATCACATGAACGGCCATGTTGGTCTGAATGTTCCAATCACGAGAGCTAAGGAGAATTTCTGGCGGTATAGGCTGTTTGAGCGTGCAAGGGAAGAAGGATACATAGTGAGTGCCAAGAATGTGAAAGCAGGCGGCCTGGGTGTCGCGTTATTCCAGATGGCGGCAGGCGGCAACCTGGGCATGGACATCAATCTCGACAGCGTAAGATGCGACAAATATTTCGAGTCTGAGGATAAGGTCCTGTATTCGGAATCCACAGGCAGGATGCTTGTCGAGATCCGGCCTGAGCAGGCGGCTTATTTCGAGAGGATGATGGGAATGGGTAATATATCCTGCATCGGCAGGGTCAGGGAGGATGATAATTTCATAGTTAAGGATTTTGACGGCAAGGAGATAATTGATGAGAGCATATCCGAGCTGAAGAAAGCATGGAAGATGCCCTTCTACAACTGGGGCTATAACCAGCCGCTGGATGATTTCAGGAACAGTAAGGCGGCATTATAGAGGATTAAGATGTTAGAGAAGAAAATCAGGGCATTGGTGCCGACGGGATTCGGGCTGAACTGTAATTATGAGACCGCCTATGCCCTTGGCCTGGCAGGTGCCGAGGTCAGCCAGGTCCATCTCAATGAACTGTTCGAGTCGCCTTCTGACATCCATGATTACCAGATAATCGCGTTTATCGGCGGGTTTGCGCATGGGGATGAGCTCGGAGCAGGACAGGTGCTCGCGAACAGGGTTAATGATTACATGATCCAGGACATTCTAAAGTATATCAAGGAAGGCAAGCTGATGGTAGGGATATGTAACGGCTTCCAGGTGCTGGTAAAGGCAGGGCTGCTCCCCGGATTCGACGGCCGTAATGAAAGGCTGATGAGCGTCACTTACAATGACAGTGGAAATTTCCTCAATAAATGGGTTGACCTGAAGATAAACCAGGATTCTCCATGCGTCTGGACCAGGGGCATCGAGTACACCAAGGCAACTGTCAGGCATGGAGAGGGAAAGATAGTCACATTGAATGATACTGTCAGGCAGAAACTCTGGGACCAGGACCAGGTTGTGATGCAGTATCGCATGGGTGGGACAAAGGAGCTGGCAGATGGTCATTTCACGGACAATCCCAATGGTTCGAGGGATGATATAGCAGGAATCTGTGACCCGACGGGAAGGATATTCGGTTTGATGCCGCATCCTGAGGCATTCAACGATCAGACGAACGATCCTGATTACACGCGTATCAGGGAATCCTATCTGAGCAGAGGGCTGCCCATGCCGGAAGCAGAGGGCCAGGGTATCCAGATATTCAGGAATGCTGTCCAGTATGTCAAAGAGAATTTATTATGAACCCGCCATCTTTGATTTATTAGAATAGCCGGCTTTTAAATTGCAGGATATGCAATAACGTCAAAGGCGATGATGATGACTAATACTTACACACCAATCTTTTCAGGCGATCCGGAGGAGTTTCACTGGGCCGGATTTGGCTCAGGCACAGGCACCAACCTTAGGGAATGCGCCAAGGTTATACCTCCTGCCCTGATATTTACAGACAAGCCTAATGCAAAACTTCTTTCTTTGGAAGAGCTGGCGAAAGTTCCAAAGATAAAAATTGATGGCATCGAGGCATGCGGGCTGTGGAAAAAGGCCAGGGACGATCCAGAGGCTGAAGCAGAATATGTAAGAAGGAGCCTTGATTTTGATAAGCGTATAGTTGACGCTATCAGGAATTTTGAGCACAGGGAGGGGTTTACCATCGACCTGATTGTCCTTGGAGGCTATATGAGATTTGTAAGGGAGCCTTTGCTGGTAGCATACAAAGACAGGATAATAAATGTCCATCCTGCAGATCTTAGCCTGCTCAAAAAAGATTTTTCCCGGCAATATGTGGGCGAGAAAGCTGTATATGATGCCCTTGCAGCAGGAGAGCTCTCAACCAGGTCATCGGTCATAATGGTCGATGACAAGGAGGACCATGGCGAGATACTGACCATGGGGCCGCCTGTTTATATAGACAGGGACCATTATTTCCCGGGCAAGATTCACTCATTAAAAGAATATGCAGGCTATCACCAGGATATCCAGAAGGAGCTCAGCGACTGGCCTGCACTGACCATAGCACTGCGTCTGATCGCTGATGGAAGCTTCGCTCTCGGAGCCAATAAGGTTTATTATTCCGACTGGCGCGGAGTGTATCTTGACGGCAGGCTGCTGCCTTATAAGGGCCTGGAGGTCACTACGGAGAAACTAACATGAAAGAGAAGATACTTGTCCTGGATTTCGGCGGCCAGTACACGCAGCTTATAGCAAGGTCTGTTAGGCAGTGCAATGTGTTCTCTGAGATTAAGGATTACAACTACAGCATCGATAGAATAAGGGCTGAGCATCCCAGCGGGATAATCCTGTCAGGAGGCCCCAGGAGCGTATATGAGACGGATGCTCCGCGTGTACAAAAAGAGCTGCTGGAGCTTGGGATACCAGTCCTTGGCATCTGCTACGGGATGCAGCTTATGAATGTTCTTCTCGGCGGTAAGCTGGTCACTGATGATGATCGTATCAAAGAATTCGGCAGCACTGACCTGAATATTAAGAACACGCATCCTCTGTTTTCCGGCCTGGAACAGAAGATAATCGGGTGGATGAGCCACGGCGACAGTGTTGACAGGAGAAGCCTGGCGCCGGGGTTTGAGGTGATAGGCGAGAGCAGGCATCATATCGTGGCGATGGCTGATGACTCGCGCAGGCTCTACAGTGTCCAGTTCCATCCGGAAGTTGCTCACACACCAAACGGGCTTGACATGATCTCCAACTTTGTCCATGGTATATGCGGCTGCAGCCATAACTGGACCATGGGCAACTATATCAAGGAAGCCAAGGAATACATCAGGGAAACCGTGGGGAAGAATGATGTCCTTTGCCTGGTGAGCGGCGGCGTTGACTCATCACTTGTCGCTGCGCTCCTTCAGCAGACCGAGGGCATAGGCAATGTCCACCTGCTCTATGTCGAGGCCCTGATGAGGAAGGGAGAGACAGATGAGATATTAAGGAACATGGAGGCAGCAGGCATAAAGAACCTGACTGTCTACAAGGCAGAGGATGAGTTCATCAGGGTATTAGAGGGGCTTTCAGACCCAGAGGAAAAAAGGGTGGCGATTGCGGACCTGTTCGGCAGGAAGGTCCAGCAGTATGTTGAAGAGCATGGTTTGGACCCAATGACAACCTATCTGGCCCAGGGCACATTATATACTGACAGGATAGAGAGCGGCCTTAGAAAATCAGCGACGATAAAGTCTCACCATAATGTAAACTGCCCGTTCATCCAGGAACTTAAGAGAAGGAAGATGCTTGTCGAGCCGAACAGGCTGATCTTCAAGGATGAGGTAAGGCGGGCTGCAGAAGAGCTCGGACTGCCGCCTGAGATATGCCTGAGACAGCCCTATCCCGGTCCGGGGCTAGGGATAAGGATAGTGGACGGCGTATCTGTACAGGGTGATGCGGGCTTTGGCAGTGCGGATGCAAAAGTCGACAGGATCGCCAGGAGCCATGGCCTTGAGGGATACCTCATCCCGGTAAAGACTGTCGGTGTGCAGGGCGATGAGAGGACATATACCTATGTGGCGATGCTCAGGGGCCCGAGGGACTGGAGCAGGATCCGCAAGGCAGCGGTAGAGATCCCATCTAAGGTGGGTTATGTCAACAGGGTTGTCTATGATATCGGTAACCAGCCTGTGGACAGGAGCATGTTAAAGAGGCATCTCGACTGCAAGGTTAGCAGGCTGACGATCGATTACCTCAAGGAGATAGACTCCGAGGGCATGAAGATAATCGACACATACGGCTTTAATAAGTATATCAGCCAGACGATATTTGTCCTGTTCGGTGCTGGTATCCATGATCCCGGTAAAATATCTGCCGCCCTGCGTGCTGTAGACACTGAAACCTTCATGACAGTGAATCCTGTCGAGCCTTTGCATATCAAAAGATCCGAGCTTAACAGCTACAATGCCAGTGCTATCGTGCCTGCCAGGATGTCCTGGGAGTGCCTCGCTGATCTTTATGATACTCTTGTTCCAAAATATGGTCTCGGAGGTTTTGTCATCGATGTTACTGACAAGCCGCCTTCAACAACATGCTGGGAATGATAATATGGAACAACACAAGGAGGATGGTAAACATGAACAATCTTGATAAAGTTGCCCAGGAGAATATGGAAACAAGGTTTGTTGACAATCCCCATAGAGGGATAGTAGTTGGCATGAATGGAGGCGGAGATAGGGTCCAGCTTCCATGGATAATGGGCAGGAGCAGCAACAGCCAGAACAGGGTGTACGCGGTCGAGGATGATATCCTGAGGACTGAGCCGTTTGACCCTTCTAAGGTTAAGGATCCGAGCCTCATAATATACAATGCCATGCGTTCGGTCAATGGAGCAAGTATCGTGACCAATGGTGTGCAGACAGATACAGTCTATGAGGCATTCAATGGGCATCATGGAATAGTACCAGAGTATTTCTTTGGTACATTGGAACAGCACTACTGCGAGCCTGACCCGCCGACATTTACCCCGCGAATCTCAGGATACCAATATAATCGCTCACCAGCCCTGGCATTTTTGTCAATATTAAGGCCGGATGCTGCAGCTAAAGAGCACTGGCTCAATACCATTGAAAAGTACAACCTAAAAGTAGATGGTTTTGAGAGCAGGAAGGAATTCAATGACGAGGTAAGCCGGTTGTCAGGTCTGGATTGGAATAAGTTCCCTACAGAAAGAGACTGTTTTGAAAGGAGCCTTAGGTCAGGAATAGGTTACTGCCTGACAACATACAGGCCGGGCCACGAAACCCTTGACTCATTTGATGACACACCATTCATTGTCCCGACAAAAGGCCCGCTGGAGGATATAATGCAGAATTTCTGGGAACATCTGGAGCCTGAATGGCGCGTAGCTCTAGGAGGAAAAGTGATTTACAGCGATTGCAATTACAGGATGGCGACACCTATCAACAGGTTCGAGAAGAAGGAGGGATAAAAGATGGGACTGGAAAGGCTGGTCGATGGGCTAGACACGATTGCAGTCGTCTGTAACCAGTGGGGCGACACTGGAAAAGGCAAGTTTGTGGATTATCTTGGAGTATGGGCAGATATCATCGCCAGGGGTACTGGCGGAGCAAATGCAGGCCACACCATCAAGATAGGCGACCAGGATTACATCTTCCACCTTATACCCTCTGGGATCATGCATGATAAGGACGGGAAGATCAACATCCTTGGCAGTGGCATGGCATTCGATCCGAGGATCGTCAAGGAAGAGCTTGAGCTTCTCCAGAAACATAACTGCAGCTTCGACAATCTCATGATAGCCTATAACGCTAACCTGCTTATGCCCCAGCACCTGGTCATGGACAGGGTCAGGGAGGACAGCAGGGGCCAGACCAGGATCGGCACTACAGGCAGGGGCATCGGGCCTTTGTATACGGATATACCTGACAGGTCGGGCCTTCAGGTCTATCATATGCTCAACAAGGACCTGATGTATAAATGGCTGAAGAGGAACCTTGAGAACAAGGTTAGGCTGCTCAAGACCTTTGATCCGGAGCTGGTCAGGAAAGTCATGCATCACGAGCATCTACAGAACGGAATAT
>CAZPXC010000071.1:0-8027 GCA_964590935.1 uncultured Methanosarcinales archaeon | reverse complement strand
TTCCTTTTAAGCGAGCCTGTGCAACACTGATAAACTCCTTAGTTTTTGGTATTTCTGTTGGCTCATCGATAGACAGAACAAAAGAAGAATACCGGAAGTTAATCAGATCTTATGGTACAAGTGAGGATGATCCGTATGGAGATACACCATTAATAAGATTTGCTCTTGCTTGGGATCTGGAATTTTTAGATATGCACGGAAATCCTAAAGCCGTGTTTTAGTATATTTTTTCACCTGCTCTTAATTATAGGGTCATCTTTTTATTGAACTTAACCTCATAAACATAGCAATGCTAGTACCCAATACAATAAAAACGCATGATTTTATAAAAGAACATTCTTTCACTTATGAAGCTCTCCAAACAGCTCTGTCAGGTTCAGCTCAAACACTGCAGCAGGCATCTCCAGGTTGAAGTTCACGAGGACATCAGGGGATATCTCCCCGATGTATGCTACATTTTTGTTCTTTACAGAAACCCTTGCGACCCTGCCCGGGATGAAGCTGTCATGCTCGGTCTCATTGATAGAATACTTGACTCCGATGGATGCCATCAGGTAATCAAGCATCTGTCGTATCTGGGTGTAATCAGCGCTGTCGCTGCACAGTGCGACCGCAAGTCTTTCATGCTCCTCGATATTTGTCTCTTCCTTCGTGTTTTTCTTAAATACGGTCCCTGTGCCGAATATCTTCTGCGGATAGTCATGGTGCTTGTTGTTCCTGAAGACCTCAAGCATTGAAGGAATTATCCATGCGCGCAGGATATTGTATTCCGCTGATATAGAGTTGGCGAGCTCGATCAACGGCAGCTTGGCTTTCATGAGGTCACACTGCGTTTCTTTGTTGGTCAGGTTGTATGTGTTCACCTCTATAAGGCCGAGACCCACAAGTATGTCGGCGATCTTGCTCTTGAAGACCTCGAACGCGTCTTCACGGCCGATCGTCGCGACATTTGGGATGACCGGCTCGAACCTGTCAAACCCATATGCTATGGCGATGTCCTCAGCGATATCACTATGGTGGAGGATGTCTGCACGGTATGCGGGAATAAGGACCTTCCTGTTCTTATAGCCGTAGCCCATCCTCATTAAAAGCGTCTTCATCTGGTTATCGCTGAGCTTCAGCCCGAGAAGCCTGTTGATATAGGGGATGTCAAGCTTCATCTCTGCTGGTTTTAAGTCAGGCGTGGTCACTGTCTTGTCAGGGTACTTAAGCTTCATGGAATATATCTTTCCGCCCATGTCTGCAAATGCAGTGACGATCATGTTGATGCAGCGCTTGAGCACTGCAAAATCAAACCCGGAGCATTCGATGAAGACATCCGTCGTCTTATGGGATATCTTTCCTGTCGTATGGGAGTTTATTATAGGCGGCATGGACAATACCTGGCCGTTTGAGTCGATAAAGATAGGGTATTTGCTCTGCCCGTCCAGGAGATGCCCGTATTCCCTTCCTGTCGGGTGCATGGAGAGTATCTGCCTTCCTGTTATCTCGCGCGGGAACTCAAGAGGCTGGAACTTTATGTCATCAGGCTTTTTTGCCAGGAACCGTATAGGCGGCTTTATTTTCTCGAACGGGTAGATGCCTATTGCAACCTTTCTCCTGTTCCTGCCGTAAGTGACATGGAGCTTCTCCTGGATCTGGATAACCTCCTTTATTTTCTCGTTGTCATATTCAATGCCCTTTACAATCGCGCAGGCAGTGTAAGGTCTGACGCTCTTTACAGACTTGTCGATTATCACTTTCTCATGTGAGTCCATGACCTTGTATTCCCTAAGCCCGGCCTTTGCATTGATAAACGACGAGAAAGCCCTGGCAAAGCCCTGCACTGAGAGCATGTCTGGCCTGTTCGGGAATATCTCAACTACTATCTCATCGTCGCTTATCTCTTCAAGGTCAGTCCCCAGATAGCTTATCCTGTCTCTGAGCTTTGCAAGAGGCAGTTTCCTGCCTACAAGCTTCTCGAACATCTTCCTGTTAACATTTATCGTCGGCATTATAATCCCAGGTCCTCGTCTACGATGATGACGCTTATCCTTTCTTCTCCGGGCTTTTGCTTATCTGTTATGACAGTATGCCTGCATATCCTGTCCGGTGAGTCGCAGTCCATGCACTCCCCTGTCTTGACGCAGGGAGTATCTTTTTTAAGGCGTCTGGCATTAAGAGGTCCTGCAACTGTCCTGAGCCTTTTTCTGGCCTCTTCAAGGTTCTTTACTATCTTGTTTCTGCCGGCAACTATTATCACCCTGTCCGGGCCGTAGGTGATGCCAGCGACCCTGTTGCCGTACCCATCCACGTTATAGAGCATGCCGTCCTCTGTCACAGCATTCGTGCTGGAGAGGAACACGTCGCATGTCAGGCTCTGCTTCCTGAGCCGGGTCTTTTCATCCTGGGACAATCCCTGCCCAGACCAGTCCAGGAAATTATATCCTTTCTTCCTCAGTTCGTCCTTGATACCGCACTGCTCAAGGGTCATCGAGCCGCCTGCTCCGACAACATCATCTTTCTTTATCATGGACATCACAAGCTCTTTTGCACCGGCCGCATCTTCTGCAGGATAGCCTTTAAAATTATTTTTTTCAAGAGCCCCAAGCGTTGTTTTTATTTCATCCATGTTTTGATCTCCCTGAGCTGCTTTAGATCGTTCTTATAAAGCTCTCTGATGTCCTTTATCCCGTAATATTCCATGATGGATCTTTCCATTCCAAGGCCCCAGGCAAGCACAGGCACCTGCTCGCCCATCATAGGCTCGACCACTTCTGGCCTGAATATGCCTGAACCGCCGAGCTCTATCCATTCCTTCTTCTCAGGGTGCCAGACATCCACCTCAGCGCTCGGCTCAGTGTACGGGAAATGCCCTGGCCTGACCCTTGCGTCAGGAAACCCCATCTTTGCAAAAAAGTTCTGGAGATAGCCCTTGAGGTGCTTGAAGTTCGCGTCCGGGTCGACAACGATCCCCTCGACCTGGATGAACTCAAAGAGGTGTTTCCATGACAGCGCCTCGTTCCTGTATACCCTCTTTACAGAGAAGAATTTTGCAGGCAGGTCCTCTTTCTTCAGCCTGGATATCGTCTGTGCTGAAAGCACAGTCGTGTGTGTCCTCATCAGGTTTTCCCTGGCCTTGTCCTCTGACCATTTAGACTGCCAGCCTTTGCTGCCTGTCTTCCAGCCGTTCTCATGCGTGGCTTTCACCTGCTTAAGGAACGCCTTTGGAAGCTTTCCGTATTTTGGATCCCTGATATAGAACGTGTCCTGCTCATCCCTTGCAGGATGGTCCTGCGGGACAAAGAGCGCATCAAGGTCCCAGAACGATGTCTGCACTAATGTTCCTTTCATCTCCTCAAAGCCCATGTCGAGCCAGATGCTTTTTATATACCTGACCGCCTGGTCGACAAAATGCCTCCTGCCGCCGGATATCTTTGGGACGTTTATCTCGACATCGTACCTTCTGAACTTGCGCTTTTTCCACAGGCCAGTCTTGATTATCGCGGGTGTCAGCCGCTCGATGTAATCCTCTGTTTCTATCCCCTTCTCCAGGATCTTTTTACCAAGATCGCTCAGGCTGACATCCTTGGTCTTTACACGCTCGGTCTTGAGTATGTTCTTCCTTTTGACAAGCTCTTTATATGCAAACCTCTCCTCGTCTGTCAGGCTGCCGGCCTCTAGCGGAAACTGTTTTTTAAGGAACTGCTCTTCCAGAAGCTCCCTGTCTTTCAGGCTTTTTCCCTGCTGCGTTATGCTTATCTTCAGCTGCCCAGCCTGTTTTTTTATCTCTATCGCCGCTTTTCTTCTCAGCACGCCCAAGGCGATGTTTATCTCGTCTTTGGATATTCCTGCCTTTTCAGCAGCCTCGTCGATCGTCATTGTGCCGTCGATGGCATTCAGTAGCCTTCTCTCGGGCAGGCCTTTCTTTATGTACCTTGTCCCGTTGTTGCCCAGGAGGATCATATCCCTGGACTCATCCTTTACCGATGCTATCCCCTTGTTCTTGAGCCACTGCAGCGCTCTCATGACCTCGACATCCTGGAGTGACGTGATCTTGACTATCTCATCAAAAGAGCCGGATTTACCTATCGCAGGCAGCACTTTCCTCTCCAGCGGATGCAGTTTATCGATAAGCTTTTGTATGTCCATCAGGAATAGGGTTTTATATGTTATATTTATAAATGTTGTTGAAAACTTAAGATTATCATACATCTAGATTTTTATCTTCCTTGTTAAATCAAGTTTCTAATTGGATATTACTTTATTCGCATATTATTTTATGTGGATAATGAAAAAATCCATCCACCCATGGCTTCGACGGTCATTTTCCTTCGGAAAATGCCCTATTCCACCAATTGGTTACGCCCGATTGATATGCAAGGTAGGGCATAAAGCCCTACTTCGTGGCTTTCAAATTAATGCTGATAGCCACGATGTGGGACCTTGTGTCCCACTACCTTTGATCCAACTTTGTAAAAGTTGGGACCGCAACCATATACTTTGTATGTCAAGAACCACCCATCTGCGATGGGTGGCATTAGAGGCAATAGCCTTACAAGCCACGCCATGTATCCTGGTGGTTCTTGAGCATGATCAGGAATATAACACATTCCTAACCTGAATTGTGGACTTAGCCCACTGGTTAAATCAACTAGTAGTATATTCCTGACATATGAACGCGGTCAGCTCCATCTCGCCGTGGATGGATTTTTTCTGTGATTGCAGATCTTTCTTTCAGGTGCAGGAAACCAGTCCGAAGGGCTTCTCAAAATGAAATTTGTCATTCGAAAACTGACTACGTCAGTTTTCTCAGACCATAATTATTCCGCCCAGTCAGGCGGAATAATTACATTTCATGGCGCAAACTGGCAGGTGCATTACAGCACCGTGTTGAAGCCAGTTTGCAGCCATGAAACCATAAAAATCTATTAGATTTTTAGGGTACCAAAAATGTTCCATTTTTGAGTATGAAAAAATTTCACTCGCACCTTCAAGAACCCAATATTGGGATATTTAACGACTTTACTTTATCTCCCTGATCGATGCGTGCTGTATATCCAGCTCAACGAGCGGAAGGCCGGATCTTCTAGCGATCCCTGCAAGCTCCTCCCTTCTCTCCCTGTCGCTGAAATCGGCCTGGATGAATATAGATTCGATAGTCCATTTCCTGATATTGAGCTCATTGTAGCCAATGTCATTGCCCCTGTTAACAGCAACCCTTGTAGGAACAGGGATCCTGCTGTTGCTTTCCAGGAATTTTTGATTATTGTGCTTATATCCTGTCGCAGCATCATGTCGGTATGCATTGTAGATGTATCCTGACCTAAGTATGTATCCATATTGGTTCTTGTGCCCGATAGTTCCGGCCGGAGTATCGCGACGCAGAGTCGAGCAGCAGATCATCCTCTTGCCCTGGTTTTCAATATCCCTTATCAATGAATCCGCCGATCCTTTTACAAAGCTTGATACATGGATCGTGAGAAAGCCCATCTTTCTCAGGCCCTCGACAGAGAAATACCTCTTGTCGGTCTCGATGAATTTCACCAGGTCGTCATCAGTGAACAATGCACCCGCTTCCCTGTAAGGATAAAATGGCTTGTGGAGTATATAACCTATGCTTGAGCTGAGCAGTACCATATATACATCTGAGCCACTAGCCCTTTCCTCATTCTGTACTGACACAAGGTCACCTTTGCTGAACCTTTTTGTTCTGGTGTTGGTCTTCTGGAGCTCCTGGTAGATCTCCGTAATGGATGAGAAGATCCTGTTCTTGATGGTGAAGCTTATCAGTTCCTTTGTGTATAGTGTATTTTCAATAAGGTTCTTTTTCCTGCTGATGGGGCGGAAAATACCCTTTCTCCTGAAGATCCTGTTTCCGTCATGTAATATCCTGAAAACCAGAAGGCATTCGTTTATGTCCCTTGCGTAATCAACATGTATTGACATGATATGTGTTATGGCGTTTCTTGACCTGCGATATACCTTCAGGTAATTGTTATATAGCAGTTCCAGAGACTCCTGGTTGTTTATTATCCCCCTTCTTGCCAGCTTGACCATTTTTCCGCCTATTGTACGGTCACATGAAAAGACAAGCGCCAAAAGCAACAGCAGGTTTCTTACTGCGCCTGCAGCCTTTTTGAGCACACTTTGCCTGTGTGACTGCGCTGAAAGCATGTAGTCCCTGAAATCATCATTGAAGTTCTTGCCATAATCGTGTTTGACAGCAGGGCTTATTTTTCTGCTCTCAGATTCAAGTCTCGCTATCTCAGGCATGAAAAGGTAATTGAATGCCGGCAGTGCCAGCCATAGGTAGCGCATATCACCGGTCTGTGAGTTATTGTAGTAACGTGACATCTCTTCAAAAATCGCCCACTTGGTGACGATTATATCAGTAAGCACAGGATTCTTATATATGTTCAGCCCCGATTGCAATAACTGTTTTTTTCTGTTCAGGAAAACAGTGTTGGCAAATCCTTTTTCGAGCACCCTGAACCTGGTGATGAGATTGACCAGACAGTAATCAACCTCCTTTGTCAGCTCATTGATCTTTTTTCCAAGATCAGAATTGTAAGAGACCTTGTTCTTTTCAATCGGCACCAGAAAGTGATCCAATGCAGAAGACAGCTCCTGCAGTTTCCTGAGGAGGTATAGGGCATTGCTGTCATCTAGTATCTTCTTTTTTTCCAGTTCTTGGGCATCCCCGATGTCTTTCTCTATTACCTCTTTCAGCTTCTTTATCGCTCCTATGGTCTCCCTGTGCCAGAACCAGTCCTTTGGCAGCGTGAAGCTGTCAGACCTGACCTTAGCTTCAATATTTTCAAATTCAGCGACAAGCTGGTGATACGGGTTGTTCTCAGCCACTGCAGCTCTTAACAGCAGAAAGATGTTTATAAAACTTATCCTGTAATCTTAAGCAGCCATAACAATACTTATTTAAAATCTGCACTTATCCCTGCCTTTATGGATGAGGATATTGTCCAGAAGAACATCGACAGGATAACAGAAGCTGAAAAAACAGGCTCTTATGAGAGCATCAATAAGAGGCTTTCCCGAAAAAGGCTGGCGTGGTATGAGCAAAACAGGGATAAGCTTGATCTCCGGGGCCCTGACCCGAGAAAGGCATACCAGATGGTCATTCTGGAATACCTGGGGCTTGACCCTGATGAGGTTCCTGTTGTCTTTGAAGATGAAAAAAAGATAACGTGGAGATCATATAACCCATGCCCTGTCCTGGAAGCGTGCAAAAGGCTCGGGCTGGATACAAGAAAGGTATGCAGGGCTGGCTGGGAATCTTCTGTCCAGGAGATGGCCGGGCTGATAAATCCCAGGCTCAGATTCTCCAGGAATTATGCTATACTGCGCCCTCACGGTGACTATTGTGAGGAAACATTTGAGCTGGCAGAGTAGGGCTTCTAATACATCATCTTTAGTTATATCTTACCGTTATGCTCTGCCTTGCGCATCTTGAGCTCTTCATAAGCAAGCTGTTTTGCCTTATCAGAAAAGAAAAAATCCGGAAGCTCAATTTTTTTTATGATTATGTCGTATAACTGCTGAAAACTTATACCGCCCCTTGTAATGTCGGCAGCAAATCCTGTCCTGGAAAACCTCCATAGCTTGTCAGCATCCCTTACTATACCCTCATTTCGTGAGATAAAGCCTTTTCTTGTATCATGCTGTGATATTATCTCCAGTATCTCATCGATCAATTTGCTAGGGTAGTCTATCTGGTCCATGATATCTCTGGCCAGCCTGACTCCAGCATCCTGGTGCCTGAACCTGAGCTGCAGCTTTGCATCATCTGTCGCATTTTGGTCAAATATTATCATCCTCTCAGCCCTGCTCAGCTGGTTCCATCCGATATCATGCATGATGATGGCAGGAATAACGACATCCTCATCAGCCTTTTCGGACTCCAGCAGCTTTAAGGCATAATGAAGGGTTATTTCAGCATGGCCATTATCGTCCCTCTTATCCTGATAAGGGAGTGCCAGATCCCATATCTTTTCAAATACTTTCTTCATATTAAGAAAAATAATATAATA
>CAZPXC010000070.1:0-8167 GCA_964590935.1 uncultured Methanosarcinales archaeon | reverse complement strand
CTCTGGAACTGGATCCCAGGCATCCGTTAAATTACAAGCCAGACTATAGGCCGGACTATGACCTCGCGTTGAGGCGTCTGGCAAAGAATATTGAGATAGACCCGCAGCCGATCGACTATTACTGGGCAGCAAGGATCCACTTTAATTGGGGGGAGTATGAGAAAGCTTTGGAATTCATGTATGGATTAGGTCAAACAGGCGCTATCTGCCCAGATCATGATTTTTTAAAAGGCAAGATACAGTTTGGTCTTGGCGAACCTGAAGTGGCCAGGTCCAGCTTTATGTTAGCCGTAGACAGAGGTTTTGATGAACTAAAAGCTTATGAGAAAATCCTGGCAACATTCAAGGAAGAAGAATCTGGCCAGAAGATCCATTATCTGGATGGAGCCATATCCCGGCATCCGGGCAACGCGGATCTGTTTCTCAAAAGAGGAAAGATCCATATGGACAGGGAAGAATTTGATCAAGCAATACCTGACTTTTCCAAAGCATATGAATTAGATAATTCACGCAACACATTATTGCTAAGAAGGTTTGCTTTTGATGGACTCTTCGCAACATTCAAGAACGAAGACCAGAAGATCCATTATCTGGACGAGCTCATATCGCAGTATCCGGGCGATGCGGACCTGTTTTTCAAAAGAGGAGAGGCCCATATGGACAGGGAAGAATTTGGTCCAGCAATATCTGATTTAACCAGAGCATATGAATTAAAAAATTCACAGTGCACATTATGGCTAAGAAGTACTGCTTATGAGAAAAAAGGTGACTTTGGAAGAGCTATAGATGATTATATTAAATCGTCGGATATGACGACTGCTTATCAGTACAATCATCTTGCAAGGCTATATCTGGAAAACAATAAATTAGATGACGCGTTGGGAGCAGTTCAGACAGGCATGACCGCAGGTAAAAATGCAGATTCATATACTAGAAAATTGTATGAAACAAGAGCCAAGATATACCAGGCCATGGGGTCGACTGAAAAAGCGATCCAGGACTATAGGGTTGTGATATCAGTGTGCAGGCGTGATTCTGATAAAAAGTATTATCAAGAGCAGATCGAGGAACTGTCTAAGTAAGCCTCCGGAGGGATTCCTTGAAGTTCGCTCAAAGCGAACGAAAGGTTCCGAGAAACGCAGTTTCTCGATATGCACCCTCTGCCTTGAGATATTCTGCCGGTGGATGCCAGTACAGTGCAATGCGGGCTAATGCCTTAACTAACATTATGGAATGTAACTGAGCATTTCAGGACTAAGTATAACTCTTCAGCCTTTTTATCAGCCCTTTCCGGGTCTTCACCTTTTTTATATCATCTGCAATATCTGTCCGCCCTAGGCCGGTCTTGATCCAGTTCAGAAAGTCGTTCTTGTCCTTGTTCAGATGATACTTGAACGTGGCTTCATCAATGCCCTTCAGTACCCTAACCAGGCCAGGGATATCTTCGGCTGTCTCTCCATTGTTAAAGTAAAATTTGCATTCCATTTTATTCATTGTGCCTTCTGGCTGCTATCGGCACTTACCTCCTTTTTTTCAGCTTTATAATTGATAATATACCCATTGACAATGGTATTACTTTAACTCAAATAATTCGAGATTATAAATGTTTTGTTTGATTCATTTCCAATTGGTTGGAAATCAGCCTCCGAGGGGATTTGCACCCCTGACCTCGGGATATCTTGCCGCGAATTACAAGTCCCGCGCTCTGCTAGCTAAGCTACGGAGGCGTAGATTTTTTTATATCATGGGACTTTGTGCAACAAATGTCCCATCAGCATGGATTTTAGTCCAGGTTTTGCCGAGCGTAGCGAGCGCAAAAAGTGGGCGCAGCTACGGAGGCGTAGATTGTTATTCAACTCATAGATTTAGCATTTCTTTATAAAATTTTTTGTTAGAAGGTATCCCCTTCATACCCTTTCCTGGGCATCCAGGGCTCTTTCTCGATGGCGAACGCTCCGAGGTCGAAGAACTGCCTGCAGATGTCCTGGATAAGCTTCAGGTCGTAGAGGATCTCTTTCCTGTACATCTCGATCTCCTTCCTGTAGATCCTTTTCCAGAATATCTCAAGGAACGGCGCCAGAAGCTTGTTCTTCTCCCACAGCCCGCCCCTGTCTATCTCAAGCTTTGACTGGAGCAGGATCTCGAACTTGCCCTTGACAGCCTTGACCTTCTTGCCCTTGTACATTATCTCGACATTCTTCATGCCGACACCATGGAAATCGATGTTGATGACCCTTCTCCAGAACTGGTTGTCCTCTATTGTCTTGCTCGGCCTCCACCAAATCCAGTATTCTGAGCCTGCATTCTGCGTCCTTGATTCCCAGTACATCTTTTCAGGGAAATCAGAGTCTCCCGGCTTGGCATATCCCTTTTCGATGAGCCAGTCATGCAGCTCTATATAGAGCTTTTTGGCCTCGAAAACATTGGTGGACTTTACCTCAGCGCCGGTAACATATATTTCCATACTGTCTTTTTTGCCCTGATGCTTTATAAATTTTTTGCATAATCTACATATTGTATAGAAGTTGCTGAAAAACTAATCTTCACCAAAAACCTGGGCATGGTATGTGTATGCCTCTGTCTTGGTATCCTTCCAGCAGCCTGCAGCCATCCCGCCTTTCAGGCAGAGCGATGAGAGGAATGTCTCCTTGTCAGGAAGGGATTCCCATACCTGGGGAAGATATGTGGACTGATGCATGCCCTGTTTTAGGATTACCCCGTCAACATCCGGTGTGAGCAGGCTCTTGAGCTCATCTCCAGAGTTGAATTCAAGCTTCTCCGGGACTGTAAGCACTGAGATCTCGATACTGATATCATCAAGCTCACCATAATCTACCTTGTTGAACCGCATATCGTTTACAGCTGCGTTTACAGCATTGTCCATGACGCATTTGTAGAGGGCTTCCTGCGGTATGATATGTCCTATGCAGCCGCGAAGCTGGTCATTTTCCTCAAGCGTGACAAAGCAGCCCTTTTTCAACAGCAGGGGAGCAGGGAGGGTCTTCTCATCAACATCCGGCAGCTTTCCGTTGCTTAAGTAGCTGTCAAGAGTCTGCCTTGCAAGGGCAAGAAGCTGCTTCTGCTCATCCTTATTGACTACAGGAGCGGGATCTCCACCATAAAAGGCGACTGACATGTACCCTACAACGCTGCTCTTGTCGCCTGCAGTGTCGCCCGAGTTCCTGTGGTCGAGCAGTTTGCCTTCCCATCCTTTTTCCTGGGCAATATGCATCAGTGTCAGTATAGGGATTATCCCGCAGGCCTGACAGTCTTTTGCCTCTGTAAAGTTCAGTGCAGGGACAGATTCAGTGCAGATGCTGTCAAGCTGGTTTGCCTTATCATAAGGATAATAATGGCTGAGGTCGCTGCTCGCAACAATGAGGGTGTCATCATCTATGTACTTGATAAGGATGTCTGCCAACTTGGCCGGGTCGATGTTTCCGACGACAATAGGTATTATCTTGAAGTCCTTAAGCGTCCTCTGGAGAAACGGCAGCTCAACCTCGACACTGTGCTCGCGGTCATGCGCCAGTGGGACATATGTGAAATACTTCTCCTTAGCAAGCTCTGCAGCTTTCGGTGACAGCTCGACCTCGCCCAGCGGTGTCCTGTAGTGCGTGACATTGTCGATGGATGCACCATAAAAAGCTGCATAATGGCTGGGCCCGATGATTATCACTGTCTTGAAGGAAGCGTTTTTCAGAAGCTTATAGCCATAGGCAGCGGTGGGGCCTGAGTAGACATACCCTGCGTGGGGCTCAATCAGCGCACGGAGATTACTGACCTGCGGCGGCTTTGCTTCACCGATGAATGTGTCGACCATCGATCCAAGCTCTTTTCCCGATGCAGGGTAGAATTCGCCTGCCACAGCAGGGCTGCGTACAGACTTTACCGCGGGCTTGGCAATCTCCTCACTGTTTCCATTGTGGTGCCCGGCGAAAAATGCAACCAATGCAAAAAACAGGATGATTATGCATGCAAGGATTATCAAATGCACCTTTCCTGGTACATGCTTCCCGGGCTTTCTTGCCTTTCCTGCCTTCTTTTTTTTTGCCTGCTTCATGCTGCTACCTGCACTAACATCTGCTGAAATAAAAATCTTTTGGCCGGCATCATGCACCGGCCCCTTTCTGCCATACACCGGCGATCTTCTCACCGCACTGGCTGCAGTTCCCATCTGCATCAACATTGTTCTTGGTGATTACATAGCCTTTTCTTTCGATGCAGACAGTACCCTCATGAGGGCAGAATGTTGACTCATAATCAGTTCCAGGCACATTGCCTATATAGACATAGTTGATGCCCTCGTCCATCGCGATGTTCCTGGCGCTCTCAAGCACAGACACGGATGTTGGCGCTATATTTTTAAGCTTGTATTCAGGGTGGAACCTGGAGAAATGCAGCGGGTAATCAGGGCCCAGGTTCTTGTATATCCACTGGCTCATCTCTCTGATCATATCAAGGCTGTCTGTATAGCCTGGAACAACAAGGTTGGTTATCTCAAACCATACATTCTGCTGTTTGAGAGTCTTGAGGGTGCTAAGAACCGGCTGCAGGGTACCTCCATTTAGCTTGTTGTAAATCTTATCGTCAAAGCTCTTGAGGTCCACGTTTGCAGCATCAAGATATCTGGAAAGGTCCTTTAGAGGCGCCTCGTTCATGTAACCGTTGGTTATCCAGAGGTTGCTAAGGCCCTTATCACGAGCCAGCTTTGAGGTGTCGTACATGTATTCATAGAAGACGCTCGGCTCTGAATATGTATAAGCTACCGAGCTGCACTTGTTTGCTAGCGCATTTTCAACGACCTTCTGTGGCATCATGTCAGCATTCTGCGTCTCTTCAGGCGGGAACTGGGATATCTGCCAGTTCTGGCAGTTCAGGCAGCTGAAATTGCAGCCTGCTGTTGCGATGGAAAAAGCGCTGCTTCCCGGAAGGAAGTGAAAAAGAGGCTTTTTCTCGACAGGATCAACGTGGTAGGCGCATGGGTTTCCGTATACAAGCGAGTAGAGCTTGCCTCCTGAGTTAGTCCTGGCCCTGCATGTGCTCCTCTCGCCCGGCTGCAGGATGCATGCGTTCGGGCAGAGCAGGCACTGGACGTTCTGCCCGAGCTTCTTATAATTGTATGCCTCGCGGGACCATTTCCAGAGCTCATCTGGCGAGGACTGGGCCAGCCTTCTTGATTTCAGAAAATATCCCAGGCCATAGCTGCCGATGCCTATCGCAGCAAGGCCCATTACACCCTTTTTTATAAATTCCCTCCTGGAGATCTTTTCTTTTGTGATCTTCCCCAGGATGGGTTTTTTACCTTTTCCCATCATTTTTGCACAATGTTTTTTGATATATAAATTTTTACAAAACTAAAACATGAAAAAATCCAGCCAACCATGGTTTCGACGATCATTTTCCTTCATGTGCAGGAAGCCAGCCCGGAGGGCTGCTCTAATTGAAATTTGTCAATCGAAAACTGACTACGTCAGTTTTCTCAGATCATAATTATCCTGCCTGATAAAAAACGGCGGGATAATTATATTTCATTGGCGCTGGTTCGGCAGGCACCTACAGTGCCGTGTTTAAGCCGAACCAGCCGCCAGTAAATGAAAAAATTTCTCTTGCACATTTAAGCAACAATCACCTAAAACAAAACTTTAAATACACCGGGTAATTCAGCCTGGGGATGGATATCGGCGGACAGGCAGTGATCGAGGGGGTCATGATGAGGAGCAAAAACTACTATTCTATCGCTGTAAGGAAACCAGACGGGAAGACCACGCTTACGAGCAGCCCGTTCAAATCAATCACTGCAAAGTATCCTGTTCTCGGCTTGCCTTTCATCCGCGGGGTCGTCTCCCTGGTAGAGATGGTCGTCCTAGGCATGAAAGGCATAACATATTCCGGGAACATCGCTTCAGGGGATGACGATGATGAAGAGAGCATCTCTACCTGGTGGTTCGTCATCACTATCATCCTTTCCCTCGGGCTTGCCGTATTCCTCTTCAAGTATCTTCCGCTGCTAGCTGCACAGCTTATCAACAACAGGTTTTTGTCAAGCGACAGCAGCCTGCTCTTCAGCAGCATCGACGGCACTGCCAAGATAATGATATTCGTAATGTATATCGCTGCAATCTCCATGTGGGGGGAGATGAGGACTGTTTTCCAGTATCACGGGGCAGAGCACAAGTCTGTCCATTGCTACGAGGCAAAAAAGAAGCTGAGTGTCAGGAACGTGAAAACATTTTCGACCCTGCACAAGAGATGCGGCACGTCATTTATCATCATTGTGCTGCTGCTGAGCATATTCGTCTACGCGTTCATACCGAATTCAGTGGGGTTTCTCTATAAGCTTCTCTATAGGCTGCTGCTCCTGCCTGTAATTGCCGGGGTGTCATACGAGATACTGAAGCTCGGGGCAAAATATCCGGATAACATATTCCTTGATATTGTAACAGCCCCTGGGCTCTGGTTCCAGAAGATGACCACAAGGGAGCCGGACGACAAGCAGATAAGGGTGGCGATAACCGCGCTTAAAAAGGTCCTTAGCCTCGAGAAGGCCTAGCCGTAGAATTTTCTGTAGACAAAATATGCTATAAGGAATATGAAGAGCAGGATGATTATAATGGTCTGGATGTTCTGGTAGGTCATGAAGGTCCTGTTCTTCCTGTGTATGTTCCGCGTCTCCTTTACAATATCTGTCTGGCTCACAAGGCCCACAAGCTTTTCATTGTCGACAATAGGAAGATGCCTTATGTTGTTGTCCCGCATCATCTGGCTGGCCTCGCTCAGGTCAGTGTGCGAGTTGACTGTAAATGGGTCATGGGTCATGACCTCATCAACGCTTACCTTGCCGATGTTGGGGCAGCTTGTCAGTATCTTCTTAATCAGGTCTCTTTCTGTCAGTATCCCTGTCACCCTGCCGTTATCTGTTATTATGACAGAGCTGATCTTGCTGTTTGACATCGTCTTGATTATCTCCTTGAGCCCCTTATCTTTTGGGACAGTGACCACGTTCTTTGTCATAATGTCGCTGATAGATGTCATAATACTGATTCTTCTATTCGCTCATATATAAATTTTTCTAATAAGCAATTAGAAAAATATTTAAACATATTATCTTGAAAAACCCATAATGATCTATGATATCATTGTTGTGGGTGCGGGGCCGGCAGGCATGACTGCAGGAGCAAACGCGTCGAACAGGGGCCTTAAGACGCTCGTACTTGAGGGCCAGTCATCGCCCGGCGGACAGCCTGCGCATTTTTTTCCGAAAAAGCTTATAATCGACCATCCCGGGTTCCCGAAAGGTGTGTCAGGAAAGGACCTTAGCAGAAGGCTGTACGAGCAGGTCCTGCATTCCAAGGCAGAGATCCGGATGAACGAGCCTGTTATAGCACTGAAGCTGAAAGGCAAGATAAAGAGGATCATAACAAAAAAGAGGGCCTATGAGGCGAAAAGGGTCATATTGTGCACCGGCCTTCACAATATCCCAAGGCACCTGGACACGCTGAAGGATTACAAGGGCAGCAATGTCCATTATTTTGTAAAGGATCCCGGGGTGTTTAGGAACAAGAGCATACTTGTTATCGGCGGCGGCGATACTGCCTTTGACAGGGCATTGTTCCTTAGTGGCCATGCACGGGAGATCAATTTAATTGTCAAGGAGGGCATGCCCAAGGCCAAAGAGAGCTCTGTTGAGCTTGCTGAGAAAAAAGGGATCAAGGTCTATTATAATACAGAACTGCTCAGGATTGTTAAAAAGGACAGGCAGGCTTTGCTTGTCAACAACAGGACCGGGAAAAAGTTCAGCATCAAGGCCAGCCATATCATCGTATCCATCGGCTTTATCTCGTCGCTTGATGTCCTGAACAAGGCTGGCATAAAGAAAGATTCTCATGGCATGATAGATGTGGATGAGAACATGCAGACCTCTATCCCCGGCGTGTTTGCAGCAGGCGACCTTGTCGGTGATGTCAAGCTTATAGCAGTGGCATGCGCAGAGGGCATCATAGCAGCGGTCAATACCTTCAACTCTATCAAGAAACCGTACTGGCTTAATACCTGAAATCTTCACTATTCCATGCCGGATAGTCATATTTAAATACTAAGTTGTATTTTTTTATAATATGGCAATATCGCTCTTCCTCGGGAGGTTCCAGCCTTTCCATAAAGGCCA
>CAZPXC010000069.1:0-8338 GCA_964590935.1 uncultured Methanosarcinales archaeon | reverse complement strand
TCAGTAATCTTTACATCATTATCATATCTTTTGCCAGGTGCAGAAAGTACAATGACGCGTCTTCTGATGTCATCTGTCGTGATCCTCCTGATCTGAAGAAGATCTTCCAGGGTCAAAATCGAGCTTCCCCCGTATTTTGATACGATAATGCCTGACATAGAGACTGGGATGGGCATTGAATTTAAATAGTTTTCCCTAATTAATAGTAACAAATCTGGTTTTAGAAACCCAAAGGACAATTTGCGATAATTTTATAAACATAGATATAGAAAGCAAAACATATGAAGATAGCAAGGATAACGCTTGCGCAGGTGCCTGAGCAGAGGTCAGTTGAGAGCATTGGAAGGATAGTCTCAAAAAACAGGAAATCCCATATTATAGTCTTTCCTGAATATACCCTTGATTATAATAGTCAGGACATTGTTGACAGGCTGAGGTGCCTGGCAAAAAAGTACGATACCAGGATCATCATAGGGATGATTTACAGGCACAGGAAAAAGACCTATGATTACTCTTTCTACATCTCGGGAAGAAAGGTCGAAAGATACCAGAAGGTGCATGTCCACTGGACTGAAAAGCATGTCCCTGGCAAAAAATTTACAGTCTTCAGGACAGGGTTGGGAAAGATGGGGCTCTTGATGTGCTATGATGTTGCTTACATAGAGTCAAGCCTCTTGCTGAGAAAAAAAGGCGCAGAGATAATTACAGTAATCTCATCGATACCACATGATTTCAAGAACGAATACTTTAACCTGCGTCTCAGGGCAATAGCATACTTCAACCAGGTGTTTGTCATACACTGCTGCAAGCCAGGGATGCAGTACTCTGGCCACAGCTCTATTGTAAATCCAAAAGGAAGGATAATAAAGGAGCTGGGCAAGCACAAGACAGTATCCAGCAAGACCATAGACATGGGACTTGTCAGCGAATGGCGGAAAACCGAGAGGCTTGATATTTAAGTGTTCTGTATTTGTTAAGTCTTTTTTTCTAGATTTGCAAGTGAATGAAAAAATTTCTCTTGCACCATCAACAAATCAATATCAACATCCCACTGGACATTCTTGCATAATGCATATAAGGTTGAAAACAGAGAAATAATAAACCATGCAAAGGACCGGGATAAGCAGCCTGCCATTGCACACAGGAAGGGCGCCGAGATGGCTGTTTAAGAGGATGGTTCCCCTGTCAGGGGCGATAGCAGAGGCGATAGTGGACGAGCATGGCAAAGATGAGTTCCTCAAAAGGCTCTCTGACCCATACTGGTTCCAGGCATTGGCATGCGTCATAGGCTTTGATTTCCACAGCAGCGGCACCACTACAACGACATGCGGCGCTCTCAAGCAATCGGTCAACAGATTAAACATTGGAGTCTTTTTTGCAGGCGGAAAAGGAAAAGCATCCAAAAATACCCTTTCTGAGATAGAAAATTCAGGCATATCCACAGCCAGGGCAGACAGGCTGAAATATGCGAGCAGGATGACTGCAAAAGTGGATACAGCGCTTATCCAGGACTCCTACCAGCTGTACCACCATGTATTTGCCTTTACAGAGAAGGGCAGCTGGGCTGTTGTCCAGCAGGGGATGAATGATACCTATGCAAGGCGCTATCACTGGCTGTCATCAGGTATCACAAGTTTTGTCAATGAGCCTGGTTCAGCAATATGCTGCGACAGCACAGCACAGGATGTCCTGGACATGTCTGCAGCGCAGAGCGAGGAGACAAGGAAAACCAGCCTTGACCTTGTAAACGACAATCCCAGGCATCTTGAAAAATATATCAAGAGCCCGGCTCAGCAGACACTGGACAGGTTCAATGAGCCGATTGCTGAGATTGCATTTACGCCCAGACATACTATCGTAGACATGAGCAAGAGGAACCTTGAGATGCTTAAGAGAGCGTATGAGTTCCAGCCAAAGGATTATGAGGAGTTGGTCTCGCTCAATGGCATAGGAGCAAAGAGCATCCGGTCGCTTGCGCTGATCTCAGAGGTCGTCTACGGGACAAGGCCGAGCTGGAAAGACCCTGTAAAGTACAGCTTTGCCCATGGAGGCAAGGACGGCATACCCTATCCTGTTGACAGGAAGGTGATGGACAGCTCAACAGAATTTCTTGAAAACGCGATAAGCCAGGCAAAGCTCGGTGAAAAAGATAAGATCAATGCCATAAAGAGGCTAAGGACGCTGTTCTGATCATATTATCCTTCATTAGGGTAAACCTATTTTTCAGTTAATTTTATATACTTCCCCAGTGTTTTTTTCTCAAATGGCCACCGACAAGGAGATAAAGAAAGACTTCAAGAAAAGGGCAAGCAAAGACCCTGAAAAGTACTATGCCACAGACGTGCTGAGAAACGAGGGATTTATCAGGAGGCAGTGCAGCTGTGGAACATATTTCTGGACAGTGAATCAGGACCAGATGACCTGCGGCGATCCCCAGTGCTCAGGCGGCTTTCGGTTCATAGGCGATACGCCTGTGAAAAAAGAGCTGAGCTATGTAGGCGTGTGGAAAGAGTTTGCCAGGCTTTTCAAGAAATGGGGCTATACCCCCATACCCAGATATCCCGTCGTGGCCAGATGGCGTGATGATACTGATTTTGTCCAGGCAAGCATCTATGATTTTCAGCCCTATGTCGTTAGCGGCGAGGTCAAGCCGCCTGCAAACCCGCTTGTGGTGCCTCAGCTATGCCTCCGCTTCAATGATATCGACAACATAGGGATCACTGGTGCGCATTACAGCGCCTTTGTCATGATCGGCCAGCATGCTTTCCTGCCTGAGGAAAAATGGGACCAGGACAAGCTGTTTACAGATATCCACAACTGGCTCAAAGAGGGCCTTGGCCTGCCGAACAAGGAGATAACGTTCCATGAGGATGCGTGGGCAGGTGGCGGCAATTTCGGTCCCTGTATGGAATACTTCTCAAGGGGCCTGGAACTAGGAAACCAGGTCTACATGATGTATGAGCAGACACCTTCAGGCCCAAAGCCCCTCAAGCTGAAGGTTCTCGACATGGGCATGGGCCAGGAGAGAAATGCCTGGTTCACCAGGGGAAGCAGCACAAGCTATGAGACGACATTCCCCACTGTGGTAAAGAAGCTATATGGCCTTACAGGTGTCAGTGTTGATTCAGACCTGCTCGCAAAGTTTCTCCCGTATTCATCCTATCTCAATGTCGATGAGGTGGATGACATCAACAAGACATGGAAGATGGTCAGCTCTAAAGTTGGTGTTGATGTGGCAGGGCTCAAGAAGAAGATAATGCCGCTTGCAGCTCTCTATTCGGTCGCAGAACACAGCCGTGCACTGCTTGTTGCATTGTCAGATGGCGCCCTGCCCAGCAATGTCGGCGGAGGGTACAACTTAAGGATGCTTCTCAGAAGGTCTTTGTCATTGATAGGAAAATACGGCTGGAAGATAAGCATGCCTGAGCTTGCTGCATGGCATGCTGATTACCTGAAGCCGATATTTCCTGAGCTCAGCGAACACCTTGACGAGGTTACAGAGATACTTGATGTCGAGAAGAAAAAATACCAGGCGACAAGGCTCAAGTCAAAAAACCTTGTAGCGCAGATAATAAAGCAGGACATCAGCAAAAAAAAGCTGCTCCAGCTCTATGACAGCCAGGGCATATCACCTGAGATAATAAGGGAAGAGGCATCAAAGCTCGGCAAGAGCATCCAGGTGCCTGAGAACTTCTATACAATGGTCGCTGAGCTGCATGAGAAGTCTGAACAGGAGCATGCCACAATAAGGAAGGATAAGCTTATGCTTGAGGGGCTGCCTGACACAAAGGTCATGTATTTTGATGATTATACAGCTACAAAATTCAGCGCAAAGGTACTTAAGATAATAGGCAACAATGTCATCCTAGACCAGAGCGCATTTTATCCGACCTCAGGGGGGCAGCTGCATGATACAGGAAAGATAAACAGCCAGGCTATCGTTGATGTCTTCAAGCAGGGAGCAATAATTGTTCACGTGCTAAAGGACAGGCCAAAGTTCAGTGTGGGCGATACTGTATCTGGCGATATCGACTTTGAGAGGAGAAAACAGCTTGCACAGCACCATACAGCCACGCATATAGTGAACGCTGCTGCAAGGAAGGTCCTCGGAAGGCATATAAACCAGGCAGGCGCAAAAAAGACTGTCGAGAGGGCCCATCTTGATGTCACCCACTACCAGACCATCACAGAAGAGGAGATGAAGAAGATAGAGGATGAGGCAAACAGCATAGTCAAGGAAAAGATACCGATATTATCGCACCAGCTTCCCCGCGCAGAGGCTGAGAAAAGGTATGGCATGAGTATCTACCAGGGCGGCGCTGTACCCGGAAAGATGATAAGGGTGATCGACATAAAGGGGACTGATGTTGAGGCCTGTGCAGGCACCCACCTGAAGAACACGTCCGAGGTAGGCGAGATAAGGATGCAGAAGAGCACCAAGATACAGGACGGTGTTGTGAGGCTCTTCTATACTGCCGGGAAGGCGCAGGAGCAGTCTGCAAAGGTCTGCGAGGATGCTGTGTGCGAGGCAGCACAGCTTCTCGGTGTCGAGGAAGACGAGGTCCCTGCAAGAGCAGAGGAACTGTTCGAGAAATGGAAAAAGGCCAGGAAGGCTGTAAAAAAGCAGAAGAGCATCGGCGCAAAAGAGCTCGAGCTCACAAGAAGGGAGAAATACAGCGGTGATGTGCTTGCAAGGACCTCTGAGATACTGAGGACGCAGCCTGAGCACATAGTCAACACTATCAAGAAATTCATGACGCAGCTGGATGAATTCCGGGCAAAGCTGAAATGAGCTGCATATGAAAATGAACTGGGAGATATTCGGGCTCATCGCAGGGGCGATAACTGCATCAGGATTTGTGCCGCAGATAATCAAGGGCTACAGGACAAAAAAGCTCGACGATATCTCGTATTTTCTAGGTATACTCATCGCGACCGGGATGTTCATGTGGATGATCTACGGGATCCATATCAACAGCTTATCTGTCATTGTCGCCAATATCCTTGGCGTATGCTTCAACTTAATCCTCATTGTAATGAAATATGCCTATGCAAGAAAGAGCATAAGCCCTGCTGAAAATGCCTGAAGATAAGCAGCCTTCACTGAAATGGACTATAATCACTGGAGTGGCTGTGATATTTATACTGCTGGTCGTAATCTATGCTGGCAACATAATCATGCTTGTTGTTCCGAGCCTGCTACTTAAGCAGGTTGTCGGCTTTATGAATGCAAATGCCTTCCTGCTGCTATCCGTAGCCTTTCTCTTCTTTGCAGGAGAAATCACAGGCTGCTTCAATTTCCCGTACAACATTCCATCACCCCTGTTGAATGCCCTTGGCAGCGTCTTTGCAATAAAACTCCTGATGAGCGTGTTCGAATACCTGAACAGCGCTATGAATGCAGACATCTTCAGCATCCCTTCCAGGATCGCTATGCTCATATACCTGTTTGTCTTTGCAGGAGTGCTTATCTTCGGCTACAGCTCTGTATATCTTAAGGAGAAGAGGCGTGGGAAAAAGAAGTCAGTAATCAAATAAATTGCTCTGCTTTGAATCCTTCACTATCTCCTCAAATGTCTTGCCATACAGGTTCAGTATCGATTCTGCAACAGGCCTTATCTGCTTGTCAAGATAATGCTCATAGTCAAGCCTGCTCTTCCTCTTTTTGGCGATCTCGACAGGCTGCGGGCCGTCCATTGTCATGTAATACTCGATTATGTTGCTCGTCAGTTTTGGCAGCATCCTTGCAGCCTTCACATGCGGCGGCGTTGTCTTTGTATATTCAGAAAGGCCCTTTCGTATGGACTTTCTGTAGACGAGCATGTCATCATGCTTGCCTGTTCTCATCTCATCCACTACCTTCTTTAGATAGTCTGCGACCTCTTTCTTATGAAAAACCCTGTCAAGAAGCTCTTTCTGGATGACCTTGGCAAGCTCAGTCCAGTCTCTTCGCACGAGCTCCATACCTGTTACAGTTATCTCCTCTTTGCCGTCCTTTATAAGCAATCCTGCATACCGCTTCTTTGCTCCGGCCTCGCTGCTTCGCATCCTGGGAAGCATGAGCACCTTGAACACCTTCTCAAACTCCAGCTCAAGCCATGACCTGCGGCCGTATCTTGTCCTGACCTGGGCGCTGAAATGCCTGTTTACATGATCAGCTATCTTTGCACCGGCAGCTGCAGCATCCTTCTCGCTGCCCGATTTCAGGTCGACAAAGACAGAATCTGTGTCGCCGTATATCACCTCATAGCCCTTTTCCCTGATGAGGGACGCTGTCTCTTTTATTGTCTGGCGCGCAAAGGATGTTATGGCATTTCCCATCTCCAGGCTGTAGAACCTGCAGAAAGGGTTTGCAAGGGCACCGTAGAACGAGTTCATTATTATCTTGATCGCATAGCTCTTAGTATCGTCTTTTTCTTTCTTTGCGATATCCCTCTCCTTGCCAAGCTCCATGATGATCTCTGGCAGTATGCCCTCGCTGTTCTCGAACCTTGCACCGTTCGGTGCAATGATATCACCACCCTTCCTGTGCGATATCGGGTCGATGTTGTAGGTTCTGATTATCGAGGGATAAAGTGACTTGAAGTCTAGCACGACAATATAATCATATATCCCTGGCTTTGGGTTCATGACAAAGGCTCCCTTTATCCTCTCGCCTCTCTCTCCAAAAGCAGAATTCGGGCATACATAGCCTCTTTTCCTCGCCTTCCTTATGTAGAGCGAATCAAGAGAAGCGATGCTTCCCCTGACCCTGTCGAGCTGCATCCCTGTTATCAGCGATTTCTTCAGCATAAGCTCTATGAGCTTTTTCTTGTTCAGTATTTCTATCACAAGGTCAGCATCCTTCAGGTTGTATTCAGCGACCTTTTCAGGCCTGTTTTTTATTGTCTCTTCAAAATCATCCCAGAAATCATCGCTTACCCTTACTTTCCTGTCCCCCAGCAGCTCCTTTGCGACTGTATCAAGCTTGTAATCCCTGAAAGTCAGCCATGCCTGCTTTAATAAAGAAATGGCATCAAACACTATCCTTCCGGGCACAGTTGCGCTGCTCTCGCGGAAGAAATCACGCTGTACCTTTATGCTGCATTCATCATCAGTCCTTCCGATGGCAAAAGGGATGCTATATGACTTGAGCCTTCTGTGGATAACATTGAGGTCAAAATCGATGACGCTCCAGCCGGTAATTATGTCCGGGTCAAGCTCTTTCAGCCTCGATATAAACCCCAGAAGAAGCTCTTTTTCGCTGTCATATGAGACCGCATTCCTTATCTTTTTCTTAGATACTATATGGACCTCTCTTGCCTGACCGCAGCTTATCGCGATCGAGTATATCTTTGCTGCCCTCTTGTCTGTCTCGATATCAAAAGAAAGGGTCCTCAGCTTTACGTCATACGGGCCAGCAGCCTTTATCTTTGCATTGTTATAGGTACCATCTTCAGGCGTGCCCGAGATATCTATAGTCCCCCTGATGCCATTGTCCATGTAGAACCTCTGGACAAAGCGGATGTCTGACTCATAGCTGGTTATGCCCTCATCCTCATAGGCTTTCCTGATGGTCGGAACATCAGATGGCTTGTCTGCAAATATCTTAACCACAGGTCTGCCGTCAAAGTCATTGAGGCTGGTCTTTTCATGCTCTGTCTCAAATGCTTTTTGCGCTTTTTTCAGGTCTTTTTCAGGTATGAAGAAATACGGCCTGAAAGGTACCCTTGCCTCGAAAGGTTTTCCGTCTTCCATCCTGCCGAAAAGGATAACAACAGGCCTGCCGTCGATTATCCTGTAGGTCGGATAGACAATATATCCCCTCATGATGGTATAAAAACCAGCCCAGTAAATAAAGCTTTTGGTTAAGGCTTGAATAATTTACTCTCATTGTGTTATGTTAAGTTTCTTACTATCTATTTAAAGAAAAAATCCAGCCACCCATGGCTTCGACGGTCATTTTCCTTCGGAAAATGCCCTACTCCGCTGCCCGTAACCCTACACTTCGCAGGCTCAGTGTAGGAACACGGTCAGCTCCATCTCGCCATGGCTGGATTTTTTCTTTCAGGCGGATATTTTTTTCCATCCAGTGCAACAAGCCCGCCCAGAGGCTACTCAAAGAGAAATTTTTTCATTGGCGCAAGCCCGCAGGCACCCACAGTGCCGTGTTGAAGCGGGCTTGCTGCCAGTGAATGAAAAAATTTCGTAGATGCACCATAAAAAATATTGACAACATATTTAAACAGCAATTTATTGCTCCTGTGCATGGCTTCAACAGTACTTATCGAGCGCGTATATAATACAGGCCAGAGCGTGAAGGCCATTGCCAGGATCAGGCACGGAACTCTGAAAAAAG
>CAZPXC010000068.1:0-8574 GCA_964590935.1 uncultured Methanosarcinales archaeon | reverse complement strand
CTGTCCCCTATTATCGCCCGGAGCTCCTCCCTGGCAATCTCGCCGGTGTTGTCCTTGGCGCCCCTGTTCCACCCGATCCAGAGGACATAGTCAAAATCCAAATCAGTGAACAACGGCTCATATGAGGACATCTCGGTCACCGGGTCGACAACCCTCTGCTGGAACCTGCTTTTCTCTTTCTCGTTTAGCAATGAATCGACAGTCAGCACACGCACATGCCTTATCCGGTTGGTCTTGATGCCTAAGAAATCCTCAGCTTTCTGCCTGATGCCTTCACCAACTGCATCAGTTATCTCAGGATGCTCTGTATTGAGCATAATCTCTAGTCGCGAGAAATTATCATCTCCCAATGTGATTGCACCCCATCCAAAAAAAGTAAAAAGAAGCTTCTATAAAAAGTTTTCCATTCCAAAATAGTAACACTACCTTGCATGCATGTAATACACATTGGGCCGGGAGAGGTAAGTAAGGACTGCCTTTGCGATGGGCCTGTAATAATTCTGCTGCGACTCTAATCTTAGATTCCCAACCCAGTTGTCAAGGAACATGAGCTTCTCCATCTGAGGTTTCATGCCATATGCGGACATGAGCTCGATCCAGCTGACATGCTTGCTCATCGCCTGCTTGCTATCAATCCTAAGTTCAACATCGTACAGAAAGACACAGACAGGGTCTGATTTCAGCCCGAACATCATCCTTGGCCTGATTCCCTTGATGGCCTCCCTGTTAAGACCGGCCTCTCTCTGGATGGCCCTATAAAGTGCTAAATCCAGTGAAGGTTGGTACCCTATAGCATCAACAACAGGATGCACCGCGCCTGAAACAATATCATAGAGACCATTTCCTCCTGCACAATTTGCCCTTAAGCCAATGATCATAAAGTTGTCGCTGGTCACTATACGTGATGAGACATACACAACATTTGCCCTGTCACGGCTTTTCTCCTGGCGGAGGGTCCCAATATAGTGCTTAAAATCCGTTTCCCTCGTGTAGGCGATCAGCCTGTTTTCCCTCTTTACTACTTCATCAAGCCTGAGCATGGGGGCAGACCTTAGCCCAGGCATCTTTTTCCTGGCCAGGCTCCATCGCTCCTCAACCAGTCCTGACACCTCTGGTCTGGGTTTCCAGTCTCTCCTTTCGTGCCTCAACTCGACATATTTGTACCGATCAGAATAAACATGATAAAAATCAGCTAAATCAGCTTCATTCACTTTACTGTCACGCTCTTTGCAAGATTCCTCGGCTTGTCGATAGGAAGGTGCCTGAGCCTGGCTATATAATAGCTCAACAGGTGGCCTATCATAGCCGAATACAGCGCAAACTCGGCGTCGGTGCAGGCAGGCAGGTGGATCTCGCCGTTCGTGTTCGATATGACTATGGTCCTCGCACCTCTTGCCTCCACCTCCTTTGTATTTGACATCATGTCTGCATTGGAATTCGGGATAAGGCTTATGACAGGCGTGCCCTCTTCGACCAGGGCTATTGTCCCGTGCTTTAGCTCTCCTGCCATCATTCCCTCTGCATGTATATAGGATATCTCCTTGAGCTTGAGCGCGATCTCCCTCGCGATAGGATAGGAGACACCTCTGCCGAGGACAAATATATCATTTTTCTTGTATAGCTCCTTCGAGAGCTTTTTTATGTATTCCTCGTTCCTGTCGATTGTTTGCTTGACTTTACCCGGTATCGAATCAAGCTCTATACCCTGGTTGCCCAGTTCCTTGGCAATCGCAAAAAGTGTAACAAGCTGGTTGGTGAACGTCTTTGTGGCTGCGACGCATATCTCCTGGCCTGCAAGTATCTCGATAGAGATGTCGCTCAGGCGCTGCACAGTGGAATACGGGACATTCACTATCGATGCGACCTTTGCCTTCTTGAGCCTGATATCCTTCAGGACAGTCACGACATCCATTGTCTCCCCGCTCTGTGACATCGGGATGACCAGCGTGTCCTGGTCGACAAGCAGGAAATGCTCAGACTCGGATGCGATGACAGAGCTTGAGTTTATCCCGAGCTGCGTCAGGAGATATGAGCCGACAAGCGATGCATGATAGCTTGTCCCGCATGCCAGGAAGACCACGCGGCTACACGACCTTATGAGTCCTGCAAACTTTTTAAGCCTGTCCTTCTGATCGGATTCGAGCGAGTTGATAAGGCGCCCGACAGCAGAGGGCTGCTCTTTGATCTCCTTCATCATGAAATGCTTGAACTCTTCAAGTGACTCTTCCTTTCTTGTCCATTCGAAAGTGCTTATCTCCTTTTCGACAGGTTCCCCGAAGCAGTCATAGAACGAGTAGCCGTTCTCATCTATGACAGCATACTCCTCGTCATCAAAGAATATCGCCCTGTTGGTCTCGTCGCTGAACGCGTATATGTCAGAGGCAAGTATAAACTTGTCTTTGCACAGGCCAAGTGCGAGAGGGGAATCGCGCTTCATCGCATAAAGCCTGTTCTTTCCCTTTACAAAGAATAGCACCGCAAATGTCCCTCTTGCGGTGTTGATAAAGTCCTTCATCGCCTCTTCAGGCGTCCTGCCCATCTTCAGCTTGTCTGATATGTAGTGGGCGATTATCTCGGAGTCTGTCTGGCTGATTATCCTGCTGCCCTTCCTGACAAGGTCCTCCTTCAGCGCCTCAGCATTCTCAATGATCCCGTTATGGACGATAAAGACGTTCCTGTCATTGTCGAAATGGGGGTGGGCATTTGCCTCTGTTATCCCCCCGTGGGTCGCCCACCGGGTATGCGATATCGCAAGCCTTGTATTCTCATCCTTGAAATCCTTTGAAAGGTTATCGATATAGCCTGTCTTCTTCAGTACCCTTCCTGACGATGTCGCGAACCCGCACGAGTCATAGCCCCTGTACTCGAGCTTTTTCAATGACCTGAGCAGGCTGCCTTTCACTGAAAACTCTTTTGCTGAGACGATTCCGATAATGCCGCACATTTTTTCAACCTCTGCCTTGCTTTTTTGCTGTGTTTTTCCCTCTAAAAAATGCTATCTGAAACGTAACTTGATGGCTGCGTTTCATGGTGCCTAACTTTTGCTATCTTATGCTATACAAAATGCTCTCTCAAAGACATGTCCATCTTATCTTTTGTCACCACTTCGCCTGGCAGCGTGCCTGTCCAGGGCCATATCTTCCTGCCTGGGTAGATGCTCGTGTTGATGCCTGTCCTTACATGGTCGCCCATGAATGAGCCCAACTTCCTTCTGTACGTGTCTATCTTTTCATCCTTGACTATGGTTATGTGGTTCTTCCCGTCATGCCTGTAGTCTGCTGTTATTGTGCCGGCGCCGACGTTAACATCCTCGCCGAGCACAGAATGCGCGATGTAGCTGTAGTGCTTGGCAACGCAGTCGTCTCCAATGATGGCGTCAAATACCTCGGCGCGGAGCTTGCACCTGTCTCCGATGGTCGTATCAGGGCGGATATAGGCATGGGGGCCGATTATGCAGTCCTTTCCTATGACTACCGGGCCTTCGATGTATGTATTTGGCCTGATCACTGTCCCTTTGCCGATGACCACAGGCCCTTTTATGGTGACGTTCTCCTCGACACTTCCTTTTATGTCCCTCTTGATGGATCTCAAAAAGTGAGAGCTGGCATCCAGGAGGTGCCAGGGATAGCCTATGGGAAACCAGAAATCATGGACCTGCTCAACTATAACATCCGATTTCAGGGCCAGTGCTGAAACAGCGTCAGTGAGCTCGTACTCGCCCCTGGCTGACTTTTCAAGCCCCTTAAGTACAGGAAATATGCCGGTGTCGAGGGCAAAACAGCCTACATTTGCCATGTCTGAGACAAACTCTGCAGGCTTTTCAATAATCTTCTTAAGCTTATTTCCTTCTGTTATGAACACGCCGAAGCGTGACGGATCATCAACTTTCTGCGCCAGAACGCCATATCTGTTCCTGAGCAGCCTCCTCATGTCTTTTCCTGACATGATGTCGTCGCCGTTAAGGACGATGAAACGGCCCTTCAGATGCTTCTCTGCCATAAGGAGCGCATGGCCTGTGCCGAGCTGCTCATCCTGCTCAGCATAGGTTATCTTTATCTTCTTATACCTGCTTGTGAAGGCATCCATTATCATCTCTTTCTTAAACCCGACAACAACGACAACCTCGTCAACAATACCTGAGAGCTGCATGAGATTATGCTCAAGCAGGGTGATGTTCATCACCTTCAGCAGAGCCTTTGGCCTCGTGACTGTCAACGGATATGTCCTCGTCGAGCTTCCTGCTGAAAGAATAACTGCCTGCATCCTCATGCACCTATCTCCTTTTTTATAGCGCCGGCGATCTTATCGGCATAATCCTTTATCAAATCAGCGTCCCTGCCCTCGACCATTACACGGCACTTGTTCTCTGTCCCTGAATAGCGCACGATGACCCTGCCCTCCTTGCCCAGTTCCTTTTCGACGCTAGCCACAAGCTTTTTTATGGCTGGCATCGATCCGATGGGTTTTTTCTCGGACACCGCGACATTCTCAAACACCTGCGGAAAAGAGGTGAACACATCTCCCAACCTGGAAAGTTTCTTTCCTGTCTGTTTCATGATCCTCAGCACCTGCAGACCGGCGACTGTCCCATCGCCTGTCGTGTTCAGGTCAGAGAAGATGATATGGCCTGCCTGCTCGCCTCCGAGATTATAGCCGTCCCTGCGCATCTCCTCGATAACATAGCGGTCGCCGACAGCTGTCCTGACAAGAGCTATTCCTTTTTCTTTCATCGCCAGCTCGAATCCCATGTTGCTCATCACTGTCGCTACAATGGTGTTTTTCCTGAGGCTCTTTTCTTTCTTCATGTAAAGCGCGCACAGCCCCATTATATGGTCGCCATCAAGCTCCCTGCCTTTCTCATCGACCATTATGATGCGGTCCGCATCACCGTCGAGCGCTATTCCTGCGTCAGCCCTGTGGCTCAGGACCGCTTTCTTTATCATATCAGGACATTGTGAGCCGCATCCGCTGTTGATGTTCAGGCCGTCCGGCTTGTTGCCGTATACGATGACCTCTGCGCCAAGCTCGGAAAATATCAGCGGCGCGACCCTGTAGGCTGCTCCGTTCGCGCAGTCGAGTACCAGCTTTAGGCCCTTTAATGAGCAGTTCCCTACTGAGCCCTTGGCAAACTCGATATACCTGCCCGAGGCATCGTCGATCCTGAACGCCTTGCCGACATGCCTGCCGTTTATGTTCTCGGAGCTGAGCCTGTCTGAAAAGACGAGCTTTTCAATGTCATGCTCAATACCGTCATCAAGCTTATAGCCGCCCGCGTCAAAGAACTTTATCCCGTTGTCATCAGCCGGGTTGTGCGACGCGCTTATGACGATCCCTGCGTCTCCTGCAAAGGACCTTGTAAGATGGGCGATCGCGGGTGTCGGCATCGGCCCCACCAGGTAGACATCAGCACCCATAGAGCAGAGCCCTGCTGTGAGCGCATATTCGAAGATGTAGCCGCTCAGCCTCGTGTCCTTTCCTATTATGACCTTTGTCCTGTGGTCATCGTTCCTGAACTTGAGCGCTGTGGCCTGGCCCAGCCTGAAGGCTATATCGCCGGTCATGGGATACCTGTTTGACCTGCCCCTTATGCCGTCTGTACCGAATAGCTTTCTCATGATAAGCACCTCTGAGCTGGAAACTCCTTTATAAAGTTAATTCAAAAAGTTTTGTTAGTTCCCCGTACAATATGATGAGCAGAAAAATCGTCCTGCCAACGCCGGCAGGCGATCCTCGACGTGGTTCGTTGAAATATGCCAAAGGCCGGGCATCTTCCCGGAGATGGCAGAAAGACAAATATTTTCATAATATTATAAATCTTTTTATAATAAAAAGAAAGATTTATAAAGAACTGTCCCGATACTCACTTTCCATGGGCGGAAAAAGCTATATTGTCAGGGAGATAGACGGCAGGCTCTTCTATGATGATGCAGTCCTTCTCAAGAGCCCCTCATCATTAAGACTGATAGACCATAAGATAAGGATAAGGATCCTTAAGCTGCTCAGCAGGGAGCCGATGTACCCTGCCCAGATAGCCAAGACTCTCAAGATACACGAGCAGAAGGTATATTACCATATAAAACAGCTGCTGGCAGCAGGCGCTCTTGAGCTTACAGAAAAGAAAGATATACGGGGCACCACTGCAAAAAAGTTCAGGCCAAAGGGCATGAACTATGCCATAACCCTCACTTTTAAAGGTAAGGGCATAGGCAGCCTCTATAGTGAAGTCAAAGACAGCAGGCTGGAGAGCTTCCTGAAGCCGTTTATCGAGGATGAGAGGCTCAATTCCAAGATAGTGGTGGGCAGCCCCGACCCTCACGGGCCCTTCAAGGCAAGGGCAAGGGACGGCCATTACGCCATAGACCTGGCCCTGTTTCTAGGGCATTTATGCTCACTTCCCAGAGGGTTTTCCACTATGCTGGATGTCGATGCCGACCTGAAGAAAAGTGAGAGTAACCTTATACTGGTCGGCGGGCCTGTCACCAACCTCACTATGGCCAGGGTGAACGATTTCCTTCCTGTCAGGTTCAGCGATAAGAAGCCATGGGGGATCGCAGGAAAGCAGAGCTATACCGACGATAATATAGGCCTTATCGCCAGGATACCCCACCCATACTCAAAAAACCATGCAATTCTTGTATTTGCCGGGATACGCTTCAGCGGAACAAAGGCTGCTGTGCTCGCCCTCACAAGGTTCTCAAGGCTGATACTCTCACATTATACAGGGCAGGACAGCTTCCATGCTGTAGTGCAGGGGTTTGACCTCGACGGTGACGGCAGGGTCGACTCTGTGGAGCTTCTTGAATAGGCAATACAACCAAATATGATATTTTTTCTGTCGGGATTATGCCAGAAGGCCATTATAATGCATTATAATGGGCATTATAATGGGCATTGCAATGCATTATAATGCCCACACATAGGCAATATATAGGAGATACACTGACGCTTCATGCGGCCTGATTCTTTCAGTCGATAAAATGAAAGAGGCATAGTGAATTTACATAGTTAAATGTGCTTTTTAGCCAAAAAACAGGCTAAAAATGGTGATATGCATTGCATTGCGAACATTGGAAACATTGCGAATATTGGCAATGGAATATGATAATTCAGGCAATACAGGGCCTTAAAGGGCATTATAATGGCAGTAAGATATAATCCCGACAAATATTGGCCAGAAATACTGAGAATCAGAGATGCTTTATGTTGTAGAGCTTCTTTATCTTCTCCTTGTTGGGTGCATTGAACAGCTTTACTCCCGAGGGAAGGATATGCTCTTCTACAAGCCCCCTCTTCTTCAGGTTGTTCATTATCACCCTCACCGTGTTGATGCTGTTGCCTGTTTTCTCAGCAACATGCGTATAGCTGACAGGGTCGGGCGCAGCCAGAAGAATATTGAGCAGCTTCTGCTCCGGGTTCGTAAGAAGTGAGGGATCACGCTGTTCTGGCTGCCTGTAATGCGGCATCTTATCGACCTTATCGGATATCGCAGAGATGTTCTTTTTTGCCTCTTCGTGCTTCTCATCCACCATCTGCCTGATCTCAGTGTTCTTCTCATCGATGGCCTGCTTGACCTCGGCATGCTTCTTATCAATTAGCTGTCTGGCCTCGTCATGCCTCTCCTGGACAATGCCGTGCACATCTGCCATTATTTCTTTCTTGAGTTTCTGCTCTGATGAGATAAGCTCATTTATCCTGTTATGGAGCCCGTCGATATACTTCCTGTTTGTAATCGCCGCGTCATTTACTGATTTCTCGATGGCTTTGAGCGCCTCCTCGTGCTTTTTTGAATTTTCGTAAAGGTGGTTTATCCATGCCTTCAGGTTGTCAAGGTCTTTCTGCGCTATCTTCCTGTGCTCATTATGGGCATTCTGCAGCCATCGATGGACATTGTAGAGATAGCCTATCCACTGCTTCTGGGCATCGATATCCTTCTTTATATTGGAGAAAGACTGTACGACCGCATCCTTAAAGTGAGAGAACCTGCTATGTATTATGCTGGAATGCTCCTGGATATCCTGCTTCTTGGCAAACCTGTCAAAAAACCCCATTTTTACAGGGATGATTAATCCTGCTCCTTATTTAAATCTTTCCTTAAGCCGCCTATGTCTTTGTACTTTACAGTGTGCTGCTGCCCTGCTGTGCCCCAGTTGTCAAGCGGGTTCTCATGGATGACTACAGTCACTGCATCTTTCGGTATGCCCACGCCTGCAAACACATCAGTGATCCCACTTATGATCTCCGGCTTCTTTTCCTTGTCTAACGGCCATGATTCTATGGTTACTATCGGCATTGATACCACCTCTTGCTTTGGTAATTGGTGTCTGTTTAAAAAATTTATTTTCAATCCTGATTTTTTATTAAAGATGTTGAAAAAATCCATCCACCCAAGGCACGGACGGCAACGAACTTGTGTTCAGTTGCCTGCTTCGCTGACCGCAACCCTAGCCTTCGCCAAAAAGGCTCAGACTAGGAACGCCGTCAGCTACGCCCGGCCGTGGATGGATTTGTCAAAAACCACACATCTATAAAGGTATCATGGATTTGTAAGCCATACAGGACCTAGTGGTTTTTGAT
>CAZPXC010000067.1:0-8689 GCA_964590935.1 uncultured Methanosarcinales archaeon | reverse complement strand
CGTCTTCATAAGAGCTCTGCTTCTCAAAGTGGTTCTCTCCGGTAGCCTTGAGTATGTACGCTATAGACAACTCGGGAGGCTTCTCATAGACCTCGCTGTTCACGTATTTGAAAGTGAAATTCCTCGGGGTGACAGAGCTGTTCACCTGGTCAGACAAGACTCTATACGACCCCTCGATAGGATCAGTGCAGCCCTCGCCAAGACCGCTCCCTGAGCATGCGCGCATCCGGGTATGATAGATTCCGGCGCTGCCATTAATCTTGTCAACGCAAGGAAGAAAATGAGGTAGCTTGGCACAGCTTGGATAGCCTATATCATGCCAGCTGCTCCATGGTCCGTCTTCATAAGAGCTCTGCTTCTCAAAGTGGTCCGCTCCAGTGGCGCTGAACCAGTACATCATGGAGGCACCCTTCGGATTGCATGTGGTGCAGTCAACCCCTGAGCCAAACAGAATGCTGAAATTGAAATCCGTCGGGATGCCAGAGCCGTAGCAGCCAGACACCTTCCAATCGTCTGAGCAGCAGGCATGCACATTGGCCGCTTCAGGGTATTTGTCTTGGCAGTACTTGTCCGCATCAGCCTGGCTGAGCTGAAGATCTGAGCACTGCGAGATGCCAAGGTTTGAGAATGTGAGGTATTCGAGCGTACTTAAATTGCTGAGGCCTGTCGGGCATATGGCAATGGTGCTGCCTTGCACAGGCCCTGATGATGTCCCTGTGCTGCCTGTCGTGCCAGTGCCGGTGGTCTCGCCAGATGTTGTTGTCCCTGTGCTGCCCGTACCAGACGTCCCATCAGACCTGTAGCATCCTGCAACATGACCCTCATCTGAGCAGCAGGCATGCACATTGGCTGCTTCAGGGTATGTGTCGTGGCAGTACTTGTCCGCATCTGCCTGGCTGAGCTGAAGATCTGAGCACTGCGAGATGCTCAGATTTGAGAACGTGAGGTATTCAAGCGTATTTACATTACCGAAGTCTGTCGGGCATGCGGCAATGGTGCTGCCGGTGCTTGTCGTGCCGGTGCCTGTCGTGCCGGTGCCTGTCGTGCCGGTGCCTGTCGTGCCGGTGCCTGTCGTAGTGGTGCTGCCGGCTGAAGCATCGGCAGGTGTCTGTCCCGGAGCAAGAGTGGTGAACGAGTCCTCTATGTAAGCAGTGCATGCCTCACCGATATTTGGGCCGCCGCATGCTCGTACTCTCATCTTGTGCAGGCCGGGAGTCCCGACAAGGTCGCCAGAGCATGCGACGGGACACGAAGACGAGCCTATGCTTGTCCAGGAGCCCCATGTATTTGTCTCTGAATGCCAGTCCTGGGCCTCATAGTGGTTGACATTGCTCGCCGAGTATCTGTAGCGAACAGAGCTGCCCTCGGCAACTGTATCGTCAAGATATTGGAACATGAAATTAGTGGGCGTATTGTATGTATAGCACCTTATCTTTTTCAGGCTGTCGGAACAGCAGCCATAGCCTGGAGTGCCCATCGCATCTGTGCACTTGTCATCCCAGGCGAAATAATAGCTACCCTGCTGGTCCTTACAGCTCGACATGCCATAGGTGGTGAAATCAAAGGAGGTGCTGCTGTATACATTGTTGCCTACAGATGTGCAGGACCTGATCCCTGTCTCGCCGTTCGCGATGCTCATGAACATCTTGTACGCGATATTGTCATCCAGACTCGTGGGATGCTTTCCAATGTAGCAGACTGCGACCTGCAAGGGATCCGAGCAGCAGGCATAGACTGCCCTGTAGCTGGTGGAATAGGTATTTGTACAATAATCATTCCAGTAGTCGGCTGTCCCACCGATCTCACTGCAGCTTGAGATCTTGAGGTCCTTGAATGTGTAAGCTGCGGGTATGTCCATGTATTTTGTGCTCAGGAAGGTTGGACATTCGGCGATGCTAGCCATCGCAACCCCGCTGCAAAGAAGCAGCACCACAAAAAATATCTCAGGACGCATCTTCACCCACCAGACATAACCTGTCCCGGAAATTCCAGATGCCATGATACACAAATAGGCATGGGACCATATTGCAGTCTATGGTCTCGGCATGGTCTGCTACAAGCACGTAACGGCTGAAGTGATATATCGGCCCTGTTACGACATTGTTTACAGTATCAAGTGTTGAATCGACCGGTGCAAGTGTTCCGTCATAGCCTACCTGCATGATGCGGATGCTGTGCTCATCCGCTCCAGGAGGAAGCATCGATTCGTCATAATGCATCTTAAGCTGCGCAGCCGGGAAGAACTCCGCACCATTTGGCTGCAGGTCGTACGCGCGAAAGACGAGAAGACCGCCTGGGGTGATGTCGCTGATGTCATCGACAGTCATGGACACGTCACTTACATGCTGGCCGTCTGGCTCGACCGCGACAGAGCCTTCTGGTATGTTGAGGCTTGCCACGGCATCTGTCGATTGCACCGTGAAGTCGGTGTTCAGCCTGCCCATATCATCATTCTGCAGAGAGCTCTGGTCCATCAGGCCATATGAGATGAAGAAGTCTGTGAAGCTCAGTTGCTGGCCGCCGGATGTGATGTTGAGCGGCATGTACACATGGATGTTCGCAGTATGATGGTCATCTGAAAGGTTGAACGTGGCCCTCACAGCGCCCAGCCCCACTGAATCGACGCCTGGGTACGAATCGAAACCAAGGTTGGCAGCAAGATGCTGGTCAAGATAATCGTCCATCCCAGAAAACCCGGTCATGGACAGGCCGGTTTCAAATGTGCTCCTGATCGTGGACTCAACATAATCGTTCACGCTCTTCTTTAATATGACCAGGTTGTTCATGCGGGCTGACTGGCTGGCCTGGCTCGTATCCATAATAGTGGAACGAAGCTCCACCAGCATGACGACTATAAGCAGAAATACCAATCCCAGGATGATGAACACGGTTATCTGGCTCTTTTTTCGCATCTTTTCTTATTTTCATTGATGCCTAACTTTTTAAATGTTTATGTTTTGTTGATTAAAAGTGATCATTCTCCAAGAATTATGGCATTACCCACCTTTACTTTGTACCTGTCAGAGAAGCTGCCCTGGTTAATGGCCAGTTCGATCCTGCTGTAATCATCCTTCAGGATAAGTGCTTCGCCTATGGCAACATCTCCGAATGTCTTTGCAAACGGGATATGTATCAGCTTCTTGCCCAGGCTGACAGGAACCTTATCCCCTATCTTTTTGCCCAGCCTGTCAAACTCGGGCTGCAGGACATTCAGGTGGACTGAGCCGAACCTGTTGATATGTATCACCTCTGCCTTTATCTTTCCTTTTGTAAATCTTGCTTCCAGGTATGGTGCTTTCACAAGCCTTTCTGGATTAAGCCTCCTGCCAAGGCTATGCATCTTTACACCATTTGAGAGCCATGCTGCTGCAGGGGCAAATATGTCCCTGCCATGGAAGATGGGGGACACAGGTTTGTGCATATACCTTTCATTCTCTATCGAAACAGCGTTTTTTATTCCTCCAAGCAGCCTTGCTGAAGGGATGAGCACGCCATTATCCGGGCCGATGAGAAAATCTCCCCTCCCAGTCTCGATAGCCAGGGCTTTTCTTTTTGTCCCGACACCGGGGTCGACGACACATACATGTATCCCGCTCTTGATGCGCAGGACCGACTCCATCGCCCAGGCAGCTGTTCGGATATCAAAGCTTGGCAGGCCGTGCATGAGGTGCACGACCCTTGCCCCGGGATTTATCTCCAGTATCACAGCCTCCATCTGGCCGACGCCCTGGGACTGGACAGCAAAATCAGAGCTAAGGGTTATAAGTTTCATCTCCCCCATTTTAGTTTATAAGCTCAAACTTCTTGAGAATATGTTCTTCCCCTTTTTTTTCGATGACACAGTCAAAATAGGTTCCCTGCCTCTGTTTTAGGATATCCCTTATCATCAAGAAATCGCTCGGGATGAGCTTTTTCTCTATCTTTTCTATCGTATTGAGAGAGAACCATCTGAGCTCGCCCGCGCTGCTTTCGGTCACCTTTGTTTCCAGCGCCTTAAGCTCGCACAGGTGAAGCAGGAAATGCTCATTGACAGAACCATCCTCCATGAGGTGCTCTGAGATCACTCCCAGTAGCGAGACAAACTCTGTCTCGATTCCGCATTCCTCAAGGATCTCCCTGACAGCGGTCTTTGATATGTGCTCATTAAGCTCGATCTTGCCGCCGGGCAGCGCCCACATGTTGACATAGTCGCCTGTCGCTCTCTTGATGAGCAGTATCTTCTTATTATGCACAACAGCGCATACTGCAACAGCTATCGGCCTGTCCATGGTAATTAGTTTATACTTTTCTATTTATATTGTTTTCTAAAATTATAATTTGATTTTTCTTTGATTGTACAACTGAAATTTTTCCATCCACTGGCGGCAATTCGACTTAAACACTATGTTGTAATTTGATGTTTTCTTGATTGTGCAACAAAATTTTTTAATAATGGCAGCAAGGCCGCTTAAGCACGGCACTGAAGGTGCCTGCGGCCTTGCGCCATTAAAAAATTTTGATTGAGTTGCCTTCGGGCTTGCTTCTTGCACTGGAAGGAAAAGGTGCAACAAAACAAAAACTATAAATAAAAAATTTTATTTGATATACCCAATTATATATTAATAACATGAAAAAGCTATCTGTAATCAGGCACCTGGAAGAGCTGAGGAAGAGGATCATCTACTGCATAATATTTTTTTCATCAGCAGTGATATTCTGCATGTTCTTTATCGACCGCATAGAAAAGCTCCTCATACTGACAGATGCGCAGATCGTCTTTATAAAACCGCAGGAGGCCTTTTTCGTCTCTATACGGGTTGCGCTGCTCTCGGGCTTTATGCTGTCCCTGCCGTTTATGCTCTACCAGCTCTGGGCGTTTGTCAGGACAGGACTGACAAAGAAAGAAAGGAAAAAACTGGGGCTGTACATGCCGTTGTCGCTTTTGCTGTTCGTTGCAGGCATTGCCCTTGCTTATTTCGTGATCGCGCCCCTCGGCCTGAGCTTTCTCATCAATTACGGCAGGCAGTTGTTCGAGCCCATGATCTCACTGCAGGGATACATGTCCTTTATCATGATGCTGCTCCTTGTGTTCGGGCTGATATTCCAGCTTCCGTTGTTCATACTTTTCTTCAACAGCATAGGGGTCCTGAGCAGGAAGCAGCTTAAGGAGAAGAGGATATATTTCTATGTGCTTGCGTTCATCATCGGCGCAGTGCTCACCCCGCCCGACGTATTCACCCAGGTATGCCTTGCGTTGCCTATAATAGTCTTATATGAGATATCTTATCTTATATGCCGATATTGAAAATAATTGATGTATAATTATCTTTTCACAAAAACAGTCTGCGTCGGGTATGCCATATCGATCTTCTGCTTCTCGAAACATGTCTTTATCTCAAGGTTTATCTGCTGCTGCACATCCATGTATACTGTATAATCGCTGCTGTTTATGTAATAGACAGTCTCAAAGACCAGGCTGAAGTCGCCATACGACTTGAAATGCGCCCTGTCGAATTCTGCGAGCTCTACCTTCTCGATGATCCCCTTCACCAGTCCGGGGATCTTTTGCAGTTTCCTAACCGGCGTCTCGTAGGTCACCCCTAGCTTAAACACGACCCTGCGCTTTTCCATCTTCTTGTAGTTGTTTACCCTTGTCTCCGTAAGCTCCTTGTTCGAGACTACAAGCTCCTGGCCCTCCAGGGTCTGTATCCTGGTCGATTTTATCCCTATCTTTTTGACAATGCCCATGTCATCGCCGATTATTATGAAATCACCGACCACAAAGGGCTTGTCGAAGAATATAGATATAGATGCAAAGATATCCGCCAGGACGTTCTGGAGCGCAAAAGCTATAGCGATACCGCCGATCCCCATCCCTGCAAGAAGCGTATTTATGTTGTAGCCAAGGTTGGACAGGACAAACAGCAGGGCAAACACCCAAAGGAGGACCTTCGCTACCTTTGCAAGGAAATCTATGTGGCTGGTGTCTGCACTACTGTCCCTATCGATGCGCTTTCTTATGATCCTGGTCTTTGCATAGTCGATCAGTATCTGCAGGCCCCTGATTATGTAATAGATGACGAAAGCCAGGATTATATAGCCGATTATCTTTTGAATTAGTGCCAGGGTGTTTATCGATCTCACAGCCACGTAGGCTGCTACAAACAGGAAGAACGAGCTGCCGATATTGACTATCCTTACCAGGATGTTGTCGACATCTGTCTTCGTCTTTTCTGCCATCCTTTTCAGCTTCAGGAAAGCGATCCGCCTGAAGAGCTTCAGCAGTATGAAAGAGGCGATAAATATTATGACAGCCCGCACATAGGCTGCAAGAGTATTGCCGAAGTAGATTGTACGCATCAGTGTATCAATGTCTACCATGAGGCAGAGGCAGATAAACTGGTATATAAACTTTTTTCACTGCCAGAAGATTAACAATGAATGCCGGTCTGATAAGAAGCCTACTCCTCTTCTTCAGGGTTATAGCTGGGAACAGCGGCCTTGGATATTATCATGATATCGCCGATGGACTTGACCAGCTGGTGCGGGACTATCACTCCTTTGGCGCTGCCGAGGATCCTGTTCAGGTATGAGTTCCTGGTCGATTTTATCCTCCATCCGAAGACCTTGTTCTGCGTAATGATAGATTCCTCGATATCACCAAAATACTCTCCAGAATCAGTAAAGACTTTCATATCGTAAGTTTCAGTGATGTTTTTCATGTTTAGCATAGTGAAGCCCTCCTACTGTAACTATTAGCTTATAGAAAAAATATTAAAGTATATAAATTTTTCTATGGTCATGGATAATATCAACAACATCACCCTGATCGGGACATCCCACATCGCAAGGGAAAGCATAAAAAAGGTCACCTCAACGATCAACGAGAGCAAGCCTGACATCGTTGCAGTTGAGCTGGACCCGCAAAGATACTATGCGCTCATGCATGAAAAAAAAAAGACAAGACTTTCGCTATACAACATCGGCAGGATAGGCTTTAAGGGATTCCTGTTTGCAGTCATAGGCTCATGGGTCTCGAACAAGCTTGGCCGTATGGTGGGTGTCGAGCCGGGTGATGAGATGAAAGCCGCAATAAAAGCTGCAAAGAAGAACAAGATAAAGATCGCGCTCATCGACCAGGATATCGAGCTTACCCTTTCGAGGTTCTCCAGGTATTTCACCTGGAAAGAGCGCTGGCGTTTCATAGGAGACATCTTCACAGGCATGTTCTTCAGGAAAGGCGAGATGAAAAAGTACGGGCTGGAAAAGTTTGACCTTTCAAAGGTACCTCCTGAAGTGGTCATCGAGAAGCTTATGGGTGTCATGAAAAAGCGTTACCCGTCCTTATACAGGGTGCTTGTCGATGAGAGGAACAGGGTGATGGCTGACAGGCTCAAGACGATGCTGATGCAAAACCCTGCAGTAAAGATCGTTGCTGTGGTCGGCGCAGGGCATATCAATGGGATAAGGGACATCCTGAGCAGGCCGGGCTACGAGTTCAGCTTTGAGTATTCTGCCTGAAAGGCCAACTGATAAACCCTGTTATTTGGATGAAGCAAATATACCAATAATTTTATATTTGATAAAACAATACGCTCTTTAGGTGTTCTTAGAATGAAAAAGGTAAATATCAAGGTCACGGGAATGCACTGCGCAGGCTGCTCTTCGCTGGTCAGCAGGACGCTTGACAAGGCAGAAGGCGTTAAAAGCGCCAATGTCAACCTGGCCACTGGTAAGGCCACTGTCGAGTATGATGAGAGCAGTACCGATGAGATGAAACTGGCCGGCGTCATCAAGAAGACTGGCTATGGTGCTGAGGTAGAGCATGGCACTGCCCATAAGACCGGCGACAGCGATGAAAGGAAAGAATACCTGGGGCTTAGGAAGTCATTGCTGTTCAGCCTATATTTTTCTGTGCCTGTGTTCATCCTCGGGATGTTTTTTACGGACAAGATCATACCATACAGGGGCATCATCATGTGGATACTTGCAACCCCTGTGCAGTTCATCGCAGGCTGGCCCATGTACAAGAGCGCCCTGACAGCCTTAAAGAGCAGGAGCGCAAACATGGACACGCTTATTGTCCTTGGAACATCGGCTGCATATTTCTACAGCGCTTATGCTGTCATTGAAGGCATCAGCGAGGTATATTTTGAAGCGAGCGCTGTCCTTATCTCCATCATCATCTTCGGAAGGATGCTGGAGGCAAAGGCCAGGGAAAAGACCGGCGAGGCGATAAGGAAGCTGGCAGGGCTCAGGCCTGAAAAGGCGACTGTGATAAGGGACGGCAAAGAGATAAGCATCGATATCGATGATGTCGCCACCGGAGACAATATCATCGTAAAGCCAGGGGAGAAGGTCCCTGTTGACGGGGTAATAACAGATGGCCATTCCTCTGTCGATGAGAGCATGGTGACAGGGGAGAGCATCCCTGTTGAGAAGAGCAGGGGCGACCGGGTCATAGGAGCGACGATAAACAGGCACGGAAGCCTGACCTTCAGGGCCACTGAGGTAGGAGCTGATACGACCCTTTCCCGGATAATAAGGCTGATCGAGGATGCCCAGGGGAACAAGGCTCCTATCCAGAGGTTCGCTGACCAGGTATCAGCCTATTTTGTGCCAGGCGTATTGCTGGCTGCGCTTGCCACTTTCATAGTATGGCTTTTCATCGTAGGCTCAGGGATTGAGTTTTCCCTGCTTGCGGGCATTT
>CAZPXC010000066.1:0-8784 GCA_964590935.1 uncultured Methanosarcinales archaeon | reverse complement strand
TGGCATGAAATGCCATTGATTCGTCCGTGACGAGCGAAAGGATTTCTACATGGCCCATATTTATGTCTCAGGGGCGAAGCGAAATTAATATGTGGAATTGTGTTATAGTTGCCAATGCCCTTTTAGCAAAATATATAAACCCCCTGTCTTATTTCTTTCTGCATGTATGATGTAATAACCGTGGGCTCTGCAACCATTGACGTATTTGCCAAGACACAGTCCGAGCTTGTGAAGATAAAGACAGACAAGGAAGAGGAGACCCTGATCGCATACCCAAGCGGGACCAAGATACTGATAACAGGGCTGAATTTCCATACCGGCGGTGGGGGCACAAATACGGCAGTGTCCTTTGCCAGGCTCGGCCTGAAGACCGCCTTTCTGGGAAAGCTCGGAAATGACAGGAACGCACAAGTAGTTTTGGATGAGCTTAAGTCTGAAAGCATTGATTTCATCGGCGTGAGGGGGAAGATCCAGACCGGCTATTCTGTCGTTCTGGACAGCATAGAGGATGACAGGACCATACTCACTTACAAGGGTGCAAACAGCAACCTTAAGTTTTCCGAGATCGACAAGAGGCTTATCAATGCGAAATGGTTCTATTTCTCCTCGATGGTAGGCCCCTCATACAAGACACTGGAGCGCCTGGCTGTCTATGCAAAACGCAAAGATATAAAGGTGGCCTTCAACCCCAGCAGCTACCTGTGCAAGAACGGGACAGGATTCTTGCGAAACCTCTTGTCAAATGTGGAGCTGCTGATCCTTAACAGGGAGGAGGCAGAATACCTGGTTGGCCATAATCCAGAGATCGAGCTCCTCAAGAGCCTTGCAGTGCTGGGGCCGCGCACGATAATAATCACTGACGGCAGGAACGGGGCAAGTGGTTACGACAGGCAATATTACTACCACATAAAGGCCAACAGGGTGAAGATAATGGAGACAACAGGTGCGGGTGACGCATTTGCATCAGGGCTTCTTGCCGGCCTGATATACAAGGGAAGCCTTGAGTTCGGCTTCAACATGGGCATGGCAAATGCAAGCTCAGTCATCAGGCACCTGGGCGCCAAGAACAGGCTTTTAAAGTACAGGGAAGCTGTGCGCGAGATGAAAAAAAACCACCGCATCTCCAAGAAAAAGGTAAAATGAGATTCTCCAGGCTAAGGCCGTGGCAGAAAGGGCTGTTTGCAGGGATGCTCTTTACGCTCTTTGTTGATATTATCCAGACTGCGGTGCTTATCGTCTTTGACCTGGTGCTAGCGTCAAAGGGCCTGCCGCATTACTGCATCATGCTGACGAGGCAGTGGGAGTGCTCCCTTATGGATGCATTGTTTTCAAGGCTGGGATTTTTTGTGACCTTTTTCTTGGTTTTCGGCGTGCCCATCATGATAATCGGCGCGTTTATAGGATACCTGATACGCAGGGTAAGCATAAAACCATGAAAGACGAGGACACGACAGAGGAGATTAATACTGCACATGGCATCATGCAGATGTTTAAGTACAGCTATAGGAACAGGTGGGTGCCACAAAAGACGATATTCAGGCAGGACAGGACGTGGATCAAGGTGTTCAATGATCTTGTCAAAAAGGGTTTTATAGAGAGGAAAAAGACATTCTCAGGCTACCAGTACAGATGGGCCGGCAGGTTCCCGTGAAATGACATAGTACTCGGGACCCTGTTATATCCTTAGTCAGCTACGTAAGATCTGACAAACTTCGTCCGAAGAGTTTTTATTTTTTCTTCTGCGAGTGGAAGCAGCAAGTGCGAAGCACTACTCTGCTGAAATTTTTTCATGGCGCAAACGAGCAGGCACCATCAGTGCCGTGTTTAAGCGAGTTTGCCGCCGTGAAATGGAAAAATTTCTCAACCACATTCGAAAGAAGAAATAAAATTGAAAATAACAGGCCTTATCAAAACATCCTTCCCACGACATCCATCGTATAAAGGACCATGGCATGCGTCTGTTGCCTTGATGGATAGAAGCTGTCGCGCTTAACATGGACAGAATGTATCCTCACCTGGTTTATGAGGTGGATCTGCTGCGTCAGGCCTGGTTCAAAGCTTACATCCTTCTCTGCAAGCTTGGCGATAAGCTTTCCCAGCCCTATCCCGGGGTTTTTCTCCAGGATATCGAGACCGGTCGCTTCATAATATTTCCTGTGCAGGCATATCTCTATGATCCGGCCGCAGAGTATCGTGGCAGCACGAAAGCAGCCGGCATTGAACGAGGCTTCCAGCTCCCTTATATCAGCCAGGACATTGGGCCTTATGCTTGCAGGGATGCCTGCCGGGGCACTGAGCCTGAGCCTCTCTTCTTTTGTATTCTTTTGTCTCAGGCTGCTGCCCAGATGGGCAAGCTCGTCAAGCTTTTGTGTGAAATCACCCTGTACGATTGACAGTATGCTGATGATCGTGTCCCTGTTAGTTTTATAATCCCTGTAAAGGGCGCCGAGATCGAATGCTTCCTTCCTGACATTCTCAACAGCTGTATCAATATTCTTACTGTAGAAATCGATCCTGCCGTAGCCGTATTCCTTCAGCTTAAGGTCTGCTTTTGACTCCCTTGGCCTGTTGTTTAGTAGAACCCTGAGCTTCTCAAGCTCTGAGAGGAATGCCTGCTTCATTTCATTGCAAGAATTACTGCATGTTAATAAATATTTTCAGGCATCCTGCCTGATTCATGGCTTTATGTCACGGCTTGAGCCTCATCTCGATGAGTACGACAATTGCCACGATAAGGCCGTATGCTATAAGGATAATGTCCAGCGATACAAAGCGCGACATGAAAAGTATCGAGCCGACAATAAGCGCCAGAAGAGCTGTAATCAGGAAAAGGCACTCGACCATGGACTTGATGAACTCACGCTTTAGGGAATACAGCCCTCGAAGCGTCGTATTCTTTATGTCCTCGACCTTCTTTTTGATCTTGTATCTCCTGTCGAAATACTCGGCGATCATCTGCGCGAGTATGTCTATATAATCGGCTACAGTATCGACCTTCTTCCCCACGGTCTTCCTGGAGATCTTGTTCATTACCCTGTTTGGCATTGTTATCTCTTTCTGCGTCTTCTGCTGGCTGCGCCGATTATGGTACCGAATGCAGCTCCAAGGCCAGCTGCGACAGCAACGGCCTTTTCAGGATGGTTTTTTATATAAGCCCTGACCCTTTTCTCCTCTTTAAGGAACTTGGCCTTCGCTTTCTTCAGCTCAAGCATAGCCTTCTTCTGCTGCTTGACAAACTCTGCCTTTGCCTTGCTCTTCAGGTCCTGTTTTGATGTTTTGCTGGATTTTTTCTTGACTGTCCTCTTAGCGGTTTTCTTTGGCATTGTATCACCTGGCACCCATAGATAATCTGCAGGTATTTAAATTTTTGTATTATGCTGAAGTGTTATTTTTCTTGATAGTGCAAGAGAAATTTTTCCGTCCACTGGCTGCAAGCCCGCTTAAACACTTTAGAAAGTGTTTTATTGATGGTGCAAATGAAATTTTTTCATACTCAAAAATGAAACATTTTTGGTACCCTAAAAATCTAATAGATTTTTATGGTTACATGGTTGCTGGTTCGGCTTAAACACGGCACTGCAGGTGCCTGCCGAACCAGCACCATGAAATATAATTATTCCGCCCAAACAGGCGGAATAATTATGGTCTGAGAAAACTGACAAAGTCAGTTTTCGATTGACAAATTTCTGTTGGAGTTGCCCTGCGGGCTGGCATCCTACACCTGAAGAAAAAATTCAGCCACTCCATGGGTAACAGCAAATTATTTATACACTGATGCCCCACCATGCAGGATGGAATATAACAGGTCAAGGATATATCTTGCTCTGGGTGTGATAGTCCTGCTTTCGATCTTTCTGGCTTATTCGCTGAGATTCTATATCAGCGGCTTTTTTGGTGCGTTCATATTTTTCATGCTCTTTGCGCCTGTAAACAGGTTTTTCACAAAGAAACTGCGCATGAACAGGAGGCTTGCCGCAATTCTCGTCATAGTAATCTCACTTCTTGTCATAATAATCCCTGCATCTTTCCTGGTCAGCACTTCCTTTGGCCAGCTGAAGGAGGTCATGTCATACAAGGGTGCTGTGCTCGAAAATATCAATAATCTGGACAGCCTGTTCCCGCAGATCGGGCTCAAGGACAGGATACAGGAGCAGATATCAAAGATTGGGGGCCTGCTGAGCAGCATCCTGCTAAGCACCCTCCAGGGCTTCAGCCGGGCAGCTATCAGCCTTGTCATAATGTACTTCATCCTGTATTACCTGCTTGTGTATCAGGACAGCGTGAAAGAGAGATCAGTGAGCATCATACCCTTCAGCAGGAAGAACGCCCTTGCATTATACAAGGAATTCGGGAACGTAACATATTCCACTGTCGTGACGTCAGGGCTCATAGCTGTGCTCCAGGGCGGCCTGCTCACATTGGGCTTTATGTTCTTCGGCATACCCGGGGCTTTCATCTGGGGCCTTATCGGTGCGATCCTCTCGTTTTTGCCTGTCGTAGGCGTGTCAGTCATATGGATACCGGCATCGCTGCTTTACCTTTTGCAGCAAAACTGGTTTATAGGTATCGGGATGCTGATCTGGGGCATCTTTGTCAGTAATGTTGATAATTTTATAAGGCCATTTATCCAGCTGAGGATAGGAAGGATGCACCCGCTTGTTTCCATAATCGGGATATTTATCGGAATACCTGCCTTTGGGCTTGTAGGCATCGTGATAGGCCCGCTGCTGGTTTCTTATTTCCTTCTCACAGTCAAGATGTTCAAGGAAGAATACCTGGAATAGCTATTGATGCATATAAAAAATAAATAGAAAATCTAGTTCATCAGGTTACATGCCGGGCATCCCGCCCATGTTAGGAGGGGGCATGCCAGCGCCGCCACCTTCTGAGCTGCCGGCAGAGGCAATGACGTCGTCTATCCTCAGTATCATCACCGCTACCTCAGATGCTGAGCTCAGCGCCTGGGTCTTGATCTTCAACGGCTCGATGACTCCCTTTTTCCAGGCATCGATCGTCTTGCCTGTGAAAACATCAATGCCTGCCCAGAGGTTTCCCTTGTCATGGGCAGCTTTCATGTCGGTCAGGACATCAATGGGGTCGAGGCCTGCGTTCTCAGCAAGGGTCCTTGGGATTATCTCCATGGCCTCTGCAAACGCCCTTGCAGCAAGCTGCTCTCTCCCTGACAGCGAATCCGAGTATTTCCTGAGCTGCCTTGCCACCTCGATCTCAGGGGCGCCTGCTCCGGCGACCACCTTACCGACCTTGATCGCGCTTGCCAGGTCGCCTACAGCATCCTCCATGGCCCGCTTAATCTCATCGACAACGTGCTCTGTCCCGCCCCTGACAAGGATCGTTACAGACCTGGCCTTCCTGCAGTCCTTGACATAGGTCATCTCCTCGTCTCCGACCTTCATCTCCTCGACAATGCCTGCAAAGCCGATATCCTTCTTTTCCAGGTCATCAAGGTTGGTCACGATGCTCGCGCCTGTCGCCCTGGCCAGCTTTTCCATGTCCGATTTTTTCACTCTCCTTGCTGCAAATATGCCCTTCTTTGCAAGATAATGCTGTGCCATGTCATCTATCCCTTTCTGGCATAAGAGGACATTGGCACCGGCCCTGGTAACCTTATCTACCATTGCCTTCAGCATCGACTCCTCCTGCTGGAGAAAGCCCTGGAGCTGGTTGGGGTCTGTTATCTGTATCTTGGCATCTATCTCAGTGTTCTTTATCTCCAGCGCAGAGTCGATAAGGGCGATTTTTGCATTTTTCACCAGCCGTGGCATCGCGCTGTGCACCCTTTCCTTATCTATCACTATGCCGTTTATCAGTTCAGAATCATTGTACGAGCTGCCGACCTTCTTCTCGATCTTGATATTGTCCAGGCTGATCACTATCTCATCGTTTTCCCTTTCCATCACCTGGAGGACGGCTTTTACTGCTAGGTCAGCAAGACCGTCTTTTGCATCCTCTGCGCCCTTGCCTGTCATGGCTGTGCAGGCTATCTTCTTCAGGAGGTCAACATTTTTTTCAGTAATAGGTTTCGCGATGCTCTGGAGTATCGCCTGCGCCTTCTGGGTGGCCATCCTGTAGCCCCTGGCGATGACAGTGGGATGTATGTCCTGCTCAAGCAGCTCCTCTGCCTTCTTGAGCAGCTCGCCCGCGATAACAACTGCAGTCGTTGTGCCGTCACCAACCTCATCCTCCTGTGTCTTGGCGACCTCGACGATCATCTTTGCTGACGGGTGCTCGATGGTCATCTCTTCAAGTATCGTCACCCCGTCGTTCGTGACAACAACGTCGCCCATGGTATCCACGAGCATCTTGTCCATGCCCTTCGGACCGAGCGTCGTCCTGACAGTTTCTGCCACCATCTTGGCAGCCATTATGTTGTTCTTCTGGGCATTCTTTCCTGTCGATCTTTGAGTGCCCTCCGGCAGTATGAAAATCGGTTGAACCTGGTTTGCCATATTGACCTTACCTCCGTTAATCTTATGCAAAAATTATAAGCCCAGAATTACACGTTAATATTTAAAATTTTGGGTCTACCCAAGTTTGCCCAGCCTGTTTGTAAGCCACGTAAGGGCGACGATGTTTGAGGCGACCCCGCCAGTGACCATGGCAACAGGGATGCTGAGATAACCGTAGCCGATGATATAGACAAAGACGTATGCCAGAGGCACAGCGACAAACACTATCCTTGTAAGGTTGATTATAAAGCCTGGCAGGCCGTATCCCATGCCCTGCAATACCCTGCTGGAGCTCATGGCGACAGCCATAAGTGGAAAGGTGAACACCTCTATCCTCATATAGCTTGAGCCGATGCTCAGCAGGGTCTGGTCCGGGGTGAATATCCTCAGGAATATTCCCGGGGCGATGAAGAACATGAGGCCGATGAGGCTTGTAAACAGAACATTGACCTTTATGCCGTACCATATTATGTATTTAAGCTTCTTATACTCCTTTGCGCCGTAGAACATGCCGACAAGGGTAAGCAAAGCCACTGACATCGCGACTATGGGCATCACTGCAAGGCTCTCAAGACGGGATGCGATCCCGAATGCAGCCACATGGTTTGTGCTGAAATGCGCCATGAACCTGTTTATGAACATGATGTATACTGACATCAGGATCATCATCATGCTCGCCGGTGCTCCCACCCTGAATATGCTCTTTATTATGTTCCATGACAGCCGAAATGAGCCAAAATCAATGCTGAACAGCGACTTTTTCCTGAGATAGTATATAAAAAGCCCAAGGCCCAAGGCAAATGATATGACGCTTGCGATGGCCGCGCCGCTTACGCCAAAACCAAGAGGATATATAAAGATAGGGTCGAGTATGATGTTGAGGACCAGCGATATGATCTGGACCCTGACAGGGGTCTTTGTATCGCCCTGGGCAGTGAATATGCTGTTTATAACATATGACGGGAAAATGAAAAACGATCCCATGAAGATTATCCCCATGTAGCTTATTGCCAATGGAAGCACAGTATTGTTCGCACCGAAAAGCCGGAACACCGGGTTTAGGGTCAGAAGCCCACCTACAAGCACCAGCGCTGCAAAGACAAGGGAGATAAGTATTCCGTGCAAGGCAGTGTTTTTTGCCTCGGATTCTCTTTTTGCGCCGAGCATCCTTGAGATGCGCGAGCCCATCCCTATACCTATGCCGGAGTTTATGGCTATCATGAGAAAGAAAAGAGGGAACGAGAATGTCAGGGCTGCTATCGCGTCTGCGCCAAGCCTGCCGACAAATGCAGTGTCTGTTATATTATATAAGACCTGGACCAGCATACCTACTACGACGGGCCATGCAAGCCTGTACATGGCCTTTTTCGGTTCCCTGATAAACCTCTGTACACGGTTGTTTTCCATTCGCCTTGTGGGTTAGTGACTGGTTTATAAAGCTTTAGGCACTGATATTGAAATCATCTGAGATCTCCTTTATAAGTACCTTCTCTGTGTCAAACTCTGCTTCCGGTGTCATGAACTGCAGAACATAGAAGTAGTCATCACCGCTTCCTATGACGAAGCTGTTCACATAGCTTCCCCGGCCGGGGATGCTATACTTCACATCGAAGACCAGCATCTTGTTGCTGTTTATCGTCCTGTAGCTGCTGGACAAAACTTCAGGACTAAAATCCGCGAGCTGGCCAAGGTAATCCTCCTTGACATCCTCTTCGTCTGAGAACAGCCCGCCATTGTTAAGCGTATATATTACCTCTGCCGAGAAACGCATGCCCCTTTCTCTGCTGGTAAAAAGAACTGCGGACTCTGATATGTTGTAGCTGTAGCCCTGCGGGAATGTGACAGAGAATCCGTAATTAGGATCATTATACCTGTTCAGGACGATGCTCTCCTCTGCACCAGTATGTTCTATAGGTACTTCGACAGTGCGCACTGATTCATTTATCTGTGCAGCTTCATGGGACTGTCTAGTAGGAGCATTTGTTTTATCTGCAGGCTGCTCCTTCTTTGTTTCGGGCATAACAGATCCGATGCTCTTGCCGGGCAGTGTGAAGTAGTAGACAGCCCCAAGAATAAGGAGTATCAGGACTCCTATTATTATTCCTCCAAGTTTCAGTCATATCACCTTTTTTATTGGTGGTATAATGCAGGGCAGACTTTATAAAATTTTGTTTTTGAACTGCTTCATCCTAAAACCCGCTAATTCCCTGGTTAGCATCGGCACTTAAATGCCGATTTTTTCTTTATTGTGCTATAGAAATTTTTTCATTCACTGGCTGCAAGCCCGCTTCAACACGGCACTGTGGGTGCCTGCGGG